>NZ_JAOART010000081.1 GCF_025210435.1 Anaeromicrobium sp. | reverse complement strand
TTTATACAGTAACTTGCCTACAAGGGAAAATATATTGAAAATCTTTGGAACCCTGGAACGTCACAACATCCTATGCTACCTCAACATGACTCATGAACCTACCTACCAATATTCACACTTTCACTTGTGACAAGGACTTGGGTGGAAAAGATTTTCAATATATTTTCCTGAAGTAGGCTCACATAAAGCAAGTTTGAAAATGATAAATCTATAATCCCATTTTCAAATTGATTTTATTTTAATATTAATTATACCATGTATAGAAAATAAAAAGAATATGAATAATGTATAATTTACCACTTCATATCCTTTATAATTTCTCTTTTATTATTTTTATGAATTCATCAGTAATATGTGGATCAAATTGGATTCCCTTATTCTTTAAAAGTTCTTCAATGGCCGCTTCAGAGCTCTTGCCCATTTTATAAGGCCTATTAGAAGTCATTGCATCAAAACTATCTACCACCGTCAAAATCCTTGATAAATAGGGAATATTCTCGCCTGAAATACCACTAGGATATCCTCCACCATCATATCTTTCATGATGGTGTAATATAAGAGGCACTATATCCTTTAAACTTTCTACAGGCTTTATAATATCCACCCCATAATTGGGATGCATTTTCATATTAGCCCATTCTTCATTTGTAAATTTAGTCTTTTTATTTAAAAGGGCCTTAGATAGGTTTATCTTTCCTATATCATGTAAATATGCTCCATATTTTAGTTTTTTAGTATCCCATTCATTTAGTCCTAACCTATGGCCTAATATATCACAATACATTACTACTCTCTCTGTATGAGCATAAGTATACCTATCCTTAGCATTTATAACACTTATTAAAGTTTTTATAGAACTTATTATATCTATGTGTTTATCTTCAATTTCATTCTTTAATTCCTCTAAAATAGATACATAGGATTCTACCCTATTTTTATGAAAAAACTTAGCCCTATATAGGGCATCATCAGCACTATTTATAAGTTCGCTTTTTCCTATAGATTTCTCTGGATATGATGATACCCCCACTGATATGGTTAATCTCCCATATGTAAGGGCTTCCTCTCCATAAAAATTATTTTTTTCCACTGCCAACCTTATATTTTCACCAATAACAACAGCCTCATTTAAATTCTTTCCTGGTATGACTATGGCAAACTCTTCTCCTCCATATCTAGCTACCATGGCCTTATCTCCAGCTTGCCTTTTTAATATGCGGCCTATTTGTCTTAGTACATGATCTCCCGCTGTATGTCCATAGCAATCATTATAGTTTTTAAAATAATCTATATCAAGTAGTAGTAGTGATACTACATTTTTTTCTTCTTCAGCTCTTTTTATTACCCTATGAAGATATTCTTGAAAATATCTATGATTATAAAGATCAGTCAGTTCATCCTTAACTGCTAACTCCATAATACTATCCCTATACTCATTCTCAAGTTCTATATAATGGCCCAATAGCCAAGCTGTTAATATGAATATACCGGATACTATTAAATCACTCTCAAAGTATGAATTTATGCCCCTGTATCCTGCTTCTATTAAATCTATTCCTAATATTATAATTGAACAAATCCCCGCCATATTCAAACCAATTTTTTTACCATGTTGTATAGATGATACTATGATTAAGAATATGAAAATTGGCTTGTATAAGCTTAAATATCCTCCAGTTATATTGATTAGTATTGTTAAAAAAAACAGCATTAGGATTGTCTCTATTATATGTATAATTTTCCCTTCATGTCCATTTGTAGAAAGTCTATAGGCTGTTACTAATATAATCATCAATATTAGTATTAGCATCAACACATTATATTGTAACTTTTGTACCAAACTTATGCCTAAGTTAAAATCAAGACCTACAAATAAAATAATAGCCCCCTGTAATATGGTCAGTACCTTTACTATAGAAACAATTTCATGTATTTTAATTTCTCTTTCCCTTGTTGTATTCATATTTTACTCCTACTTATAATAAAATATAAGAGATTTTCATCTCTTATATTTTATTCATCTCTTAAACATTTAGGTTCCTCTGGCTGATAACTTCCCCATGCGCACGCAGACGCAGCTGTAGCATTTGCTAATAACGCAAATACACCAGATCCTAATACAACAGCTAGTTTAAATAATTTGTTTTTCATTTGTACACTCTCCTTTTAATTTATTATATTAGATAATATATTATCTAATTTTGACAAAGTAACATTTCCCAATTTAGTTAGGGTAAATATTTGATAAAATATTCCCATAGCAATTGCCATAGATACATTATCTTTAATAAATAGCATGGTGATTATGAGATATATACTTAAAAGTACAAGAGATTTGTTTCTCAATTTTTTTCTCTTTATATCATTCTTTATTCTTTTAGATTCTGTATCTACAGGTACATATTTAAATATTACATAGTATCCATATAGGAATATCCCTCCTATTAAATATAGACTTATATGATTACTTAAATAAATATATTTTACTCCTAATGCCATTACCCCAAATATAAAATTTCCAATTACCACACATCTATTCAAAGAGGTAGCATGGACCCCTCCAGAATACCTTCTTAAAATTGATGCTGTAAATGATATTATTAAAATTTCTTTTAAGGTTCCACAGACTAACCCTATTATTATGGATACTAATATTGAATATAGAATCTGCATTGACACAAAGACACCATATTTTATTACTTCCCGCTGATCATTGTCATGATTAAGTTCATTTTCAATTTTTTCAGAAATATGATTTGATAATTTATGTATTAAATCCATTTTTTCTTCTTTCCCTTATAAATTTTATTAAAAATAACATTATAGCAATTGTAACTAATGGCCCCATACTATATAATGAACTGACCACACCCCCATTTAGTAATTGTTCTATACTTAATTTAAATAGATTCGTATATAATCCTAGAGCTATCCAATCACATATAGATAATATTAAAAACAAAATAATTCCATTAGATATTATATTTATAATATTTATATTGCTTATTTGACTTACCATATATATTAGTCCTGTTAAAGATAATACACTGTGTACCCCAAAGCTTATTGGCAATAATCTAATAACATTTACAATTATTCCATGTATAATACCAACATATATTGCTTTTTTATCTAATTTTTTACTAGACAATATATATATTCCACCTACTAGCAATATACTCTCTATCATTTGCCTTATGATTAATATTGTCTTAGCCCCACCTATCAAATTATATCTCAACTCCTAAATAGTCATATGACACCAACATTTTCTATATTTTTCCTTTTTTCTTATTTTACCATATTTATGCAATACATTTAAACCCCCATTCCTTCGATAAAAAAAGACATGCTTTTTCATGTCTTTACATTTATATACATTTTAATCTAATTTTCTGAAAGATATGACTTTATTTTACTTTAATTTATAAACTCAATTAAATTATCCATATTTTCCTTTGCCATTTCATATCCCAGTTTATAAATGCCATCTATTTTTTCCTTATTTCTCTCTATTCTTCCAACTTGTAAATGTTCTCTCGGTCGAATAACAAAGGCCTTTCCTTCTTCTTCTAATTGCCTTATATATTCTAAAGTTTCATTATAGACCCCATGTGCTTTTAGGAGGGTATTTATTAGATTAGGGTATTGTCTATACTTATATTCTATTAATCTTCCTAGCTTCAAAGGTTTTTTCATATATGACAAGGGTCTTGTTAAAACTAATACTACTTTATTATTCCCATCCTCTATGGCCTTTTTCACTGGAATTGCATCAGCAATAGCTCCATCTAAATATTTTTTACCATTCATATCCACCATATTGGATATGAGAGGTAGACTGCTAGATGCTTTACATACCTCATACATATCTTCTGAATCACCCTTTCTAAAATATATGGCCTGTCCTGTATTACAATCTGTGGCTACGGCTATAAACTCTTTTTTCGAATTCATAAATGTATCCATATCAAAGGGTAATATATTTTTAGGTAAATCTCCAAATATGAAATCCATACCAAATAACTCTCCCTTAGTTATTAAGTTACTATAGCTAAAATACCTTTTGTCCCTTAAAAACTCCGTATTTACCCTGTAATTCCTTCCCCTTTGTTCTGATACATAGGTAGATCCATTACATGCTCCCATGGAAACTCCTATCACATAGGGAATATGTATATTGTTATCTAAAAAATAATCTAGTACGCCAGAAGTAAAATTCCCCCTAAGTCCCCCACCTTCTAATACTAATGCCACCTTATTTTCCATATGTTCCTCCTTTATGACTATAATTATATTAGTAATTATGGCCTTATTTTCATAATCCTATAATTTATTAATCCTATATGCCTTAATAGACAAAATGTGATAAAATTTTATTTAGGCATATGAAAAAAATAAACTAGTCAATTTCCTGAGGAATTTGGATTATTTTCAAGGCATGGTGAGCGAGCATATTGAACATATGTAAGCGATTCCATAACGAAGAAAATAATTCAAATAACCAGTGAAATAACTAATTTATTTTTTGAATATGCCTTAGACTTACATAAATCCAATATTAAAGGAGTAGTTATATGGATATTTTATTTTCTTTTATGGCTTTTTTATTCTTATCACTTTTTATCCTAGGCTTATTAGAACCCAAGTATGTTATTTGGACTAAAAACAAAAAACGGCTTAAAGTTCTCAAGTATTATGGTTCTTTATTTTTAATATTTTTTCTAACATCCACATATATTTTCCCTTTAGGTGGAGAAATTCAAAAAATTCCTGTGAAGGATTTTAATGTCTCTTCCCTTCTATTATCCTTAAAGGATAAAATCAAAAAAGATACTCCCGTCTTATCAGAAGATGTTCATGTATCTGAGGATTATAGTGGAAAACTGAGAGTTCATTTTATAGATGTGGGGCAAGCAGATTCCATATTGATTGAAAATAATGGGGAGACTATGCTAATTGATGCTGGTAATAATTCTGATTCCAAATTATTGTTAAGTTATCTTAGAAAAAATAATATTAAAAAATTAAATTATGTGGTAGGTACCCATCCACACGAAGATCATATAGGTTCCCTAGATACGGTAATAAATAACTTTAAAATTGGAAATGTACTATTACCCAACATAATTCATACCACAAAGACCTATAGGGATGTAATAAGCGCTATAAAAAACAAGAATATTAAAGTAACAAAACCTAAGATTGGAAATACTTTTAAAGTTGGTGATTCCACCTGTGTTATACTGGCTCCAAGGGATAAAAAGTATCACAATCTTAATGATTATTCCATAGTAATTAAAGTTATATTTGGAAATACTTCCTATATATTCACAGGAGACTCTGAAAAGGACTCTGAGGAAGAAATGGTTAGAAATAGAATTAGTTTAAAGTCTAATGTATTAAAGGTAGGTCACCATGGAAGCAGGTCTTCTACTAGTGATGCCTTCTTAAATGAAGTATCTCCTCAATATGCTGTCATATCCTGTGGAAGAAAAAATGACTATAAGCATCCCCATAGGGAAACAGTAGAAAAACTTAGATTAAAGGGAATACCCCTTTATAGGACAGATGAATCTGGTACAATAATTAGTACTTCTGATGGCAATAGTATTGAGTTTAACGTATCTCCAGGTTCATATAATTATCCAAAATAATAAGGATAGATGGCAATGCCATCTATCCTTATTATTTATTAGTAAAACATAACGTACAAATATTTTTCCCTAATATGCTTATTAAATCCTCTGTACTTATATATTTTAGTGTATCTGCACCTATCTCTTCCCTTATTTCTTCTATCTGTTTAAAATGACCTATTATGTTTTCATTTTTCATATTTATTCCCAAGTCACATTTACATCTTATAATGGGCGAAGCTACCCTATAGTGAATCCTATTAGCACCTGCTTTTTTTAACTTTTTTATCAATTCCTTACTGGTAGTTCCCCTTACTAGGGAATCATCCACTACTATCAGGTCCTTTTCTCTTATTCTATCCTTCAATATGAAAAATTTATCATTCACTTTATTCTTCCTATTATTTGGACATATGAAGGTTCTTCCTACATACTTATTTCTAAGGATTCCTGGTTCATATTTAAGATTAGATTCATAGGCATAACCTAGGGCTGGTAAAGTCCCCGTATCTGGCACTCCCATAACCATATGGTCATTACTAAAATCTTCTTTTCCTAGAATTTTTCCTAATTGGGTTCTTATTTCACCTACTGAAATTCCATCTATTTTAGAGTCTTCCCTAGCAAAGTATATATACTCAAATGCACAAGTATTGATACTTTTACTTCCCCTTCTTATTACAGAAACTCCATTTTCGTCTATTTTTATTACCTCTCCTGCCATTAGATCCCTAATAAATGATCCACCCATAGCTTCTATGGCACAACTTTCTGATGCTACTATGTAGCCATCTTCTATCTTACCTAGGCATACGGGACGAATTCCTAAGGGATCCCTCATGGCTATTAACTCATCATCCTTCATAATAACTACTCCATATGAGCCCCTTATCCTATTATAAATTCCCTTTATGCCTTCTTCTTCGAATACTTTTAATATTACTTCCGAATCCGTATCTGTACTAAATTTTATTCCCTTTTTCATGAGATTTTCTTTTATATGATCTCCATTTGTAAGGGTTCCATTATGGGCTAGGCTAATATTGTTACTAAACAGAGGTTGTGTATTTTTAATATTACTCTCCCCCCAGGTAGAATATCTTACATGGCCTATTAATAGATTAGTATTAATCTTTAATCCTTCAAATAGGTTATCTACTAGTCCCATCTTTTTAATATTTTTAATTTCATTATTATCTCTATAGGATATGCCACAGCTTTCTTGACCCCTATGTTGAAGGGCCAATAAACCTGAATATACTTGTGTCTCTACATTTTCTTTCTTGCCTAGAAACACTCCTAATATGCCACATTCTTCTTTGAATTTATCATTAAATTCATCTATTGTCATGGTTAATCATCATCTCTTAATATGTTTATATCTTTCCCAGCCATTACCTTGTTCATATTTCTCATGGAACACATTTTTCCACACATGGTACAGCTATCCTCATTATGTGGCATAGATTCTTCCCTATATTTCCTTGCTTTTTCTGGATCCATACTCAATTGAAACATTTTTTCCCAATCTAAGTTTTGTCTAGCCTCACTCATGTCAAAATCCCATTTCCTTGCTCCAGGTATATTTTTAGCAATATCCCCTGCATGGGCTGCTATTTTAGATGCTATGATACCTTCTTTCATGTCCTCTAAGGTTGGCAATCTCAAATGCTCTGCTGGAGTTACATAACATAAAAAATCTGCTCCTGAGCTAGCTGCAATGGCTCCTCCTATGGCACTTGTTATATGATCATATCCTGGAGCCACATCTGTAACTATAGGCCCTAATACATAAAATGGAGCTCCATGGCACAATCTTTTTTCTAATACCATATTTGCCTCTATTTCATTTATTGCCATATGACCTGGTCCCTCTATCATAACTTGTACATCCCTTTTCCAGGCCCTTTTAGTAAGTTCTCCTAATGTTATTAATTCTTTAATTTGACTTGCATCAGTAGAATCATTTATACTTCCTGGTCTTAACGCATCACCTAAACTTAAAGTAACATCGTACTCTCTACATATTTCTAAAAGTTCATCATAGTATTCATAAAAAGGATTTTCCATATTATTTAATTCCATCCATGCATATGTTAATGATCCGCCCCTAGATACTATATGGTTTAATCTTTCATTTCTTTTAAATGTATTTACAGTTTCTCTATTAAGCCCTGCATGGATAGTAACAAAATCCACTCCATCCTTTGCATGTTTTCTTACCACATCTAAAAACTCTTCTGCCTTTATATCCTTAAGTTCCTTATCATAAAAACCTACTGCATCATACATTGGTACAGTCCCTATCATTGCTGGAGAAATTTCTACTATTTTTTTTCTAAATTCCTCTGTTTTTCCAAAGGAACTTAAATCCATTATGCCTTCTGCTTTCATATCTATGGCCATTTTTACCTTTTCAATTTCCTTATCTATACTAGGACAGTCCTTTGATATTCCTAAATTAACATTTATCTTAGTTCTAAGGCCACTTCCAATTCCTTCTGGACTGATACTTTTATGATTCTTATTAGCTGGTATTACTACTAATCCCTTTGCCACTAAATCTCTTAATTTATTTACATCCATCTTTTCCTTTTCCGATACTATTTCCATTTCCTTTGTTACTATTCCAGCTTTAGCAGCTTCCATTTGAGTATTATATTTCATAATTGTCCCCCTTATAATTTATTAAATAATTAAAGTTCAAAGAGTAGGCCCATAACTCACTCTCACATATGTATGATTTTGGAATAATTAACTAACTATAGATTTATAGATTTCTTGATTTTAAATTTATTTTATTACAGTAGCTTGCCTACAAGGGTAAATATATTGAAAATTTTTGGAACCCTGGAACGTCACAACATCCTATGCTACTCCAACATGAGTCATGAACCTATCTACGGAGATTCATACTTTCGCTTGTGACAAGGACTTGGGTGGAAAAGATTTTCAATATATTTTCCTGAAATAGGCACACATAAAGCAAGTTTATAATCAATAAATCTATAGCCATATCTATATAAAAAAAATAGACTCGTAACGAGTCTATTTTATATGAATTATACACAATTATTCCATACTAAATATAAACATCCCTACGTTGGCATTATCCAAAATCAGGTTATGAGGGTCAGAAATAACATTTCTCTCTCAGGCTATCCTTATAGCCTCCCCTTGTCTTAATATTATTTTTTACAATCTAAGTATACTTTTTTTATCTATCCTTGTAAAGTCTATAGATTATAAAATTGTATAACTTTTATATAAATGTTACCAGTTTTTTAAATCTAAATAGGAAAAGTTTTTCTTACTCAATATATTAAAAGCCACCTTTTGGTGAGTTTTAACTGCTTCTTGGAATTTATACCAATGACTTTTAGTATAGTTCTTGGAATTTTTCCAAGTATATATATCCGTTAAAGGGTCATATCTATTTAATCCTACACTAACTCCATTTATAGCTATTACCCCCCTATCTCTAATTCCTAAAATTTCTTCATTTACTACTTGGTCAAACCATTTATCCCTTTGGTAATCTTCTAAGACTCCTCCCCCGTATTCTTTTTTCCTTGCCAATTCCTTATATCTTTTTATCCTATTATCCTTTTCTTCATTTCCCTGATCCATTTTCCCTATGGCATTATTTAAATCTTCTAATAATTTTTTAGATTCCCAATGTACATGTTGTGAAGTTTCATTTGGATTTAATGACAAATAAAGTTTCCTAAATATTTCCCGTGCTGCTTCTAAAAATCGTTCCCTATTATTTACTTTAATATATTTTCCCACTAATCTACTATCTTTCCAAATAAGGGCTGGCCAATCAGGATAGTAATAGGCAGAAGCATGGCCTATATATGGTATAATCTTTTCTACACCTCCATCAACACTATTAAATGTATCATAATATCCTGTAAAATTTTGATGGGCCCAAGTATCCGCAAAGGAATGGAGTGCTATTCCAATTCTATATAGATTTTTACTATAAATTGCCATATCAAATATACTATTAACATTTGTACTATTTGGTGTAGTATTTAACATATGTAATTTCCCATCTTTCCTCCTAGCAGATAGGGCTAATGGGTCCCCTGGGATGAAATGAAACAAGGGGTATATTCTAAATAGTTTTTTCTTAGGCTTAATTATATTCATAGTTTGGCTAATATGATTTGTATATTCTTCTGGTGTCCCTTTACTTATGGTAAAAATCATATCATTGTCATCCACATATTGAGAAGAAATAGCCATTATTTTAGCTGACTCTGGTCTAAAACCTGCTCTAGTAGCTATTAAATAAATCATATAATAATGAAACTCTATATTCATAAAAAACCCCCACTCATATAATTTATACATTATATGAATAGGGGTAACACATAATACCTTAACTTTTTTCCCTACTATACATTATTGGTTATTTATAGATTTATCAACACTAAGCTTTCTTCATACAGTAACTTGCCTACAAGGGAAACGATTGAAAATCTTTGGAACCCTGGAACGTCACAACATCCTATACTACTCCAACATGACACGTGAACCTATATACGAAGATTCACACTTTCGCTTGTGACAAGGACTTGGGTGGAAAAGATTTTCAATCGTTTCCTGAAATAGGCTCACATAAAGCAAGTTTATACACCAGAAATCTATAATCATATATTAAAATTACTATTCCATTTAATTTCCTACCTTGCCCCTTTTGTTTTTATTAATATATACTCCTAAAAATACTATCAGAGGTAAAAATACTTCAAAGACTATAGCATAATAGGGATATATATTAATACCCCAACTTACAAATCCCATGGCTGAAGGAAAAATCCTGTAGCCAATACCTACTATTAACAGACCTACAGGTGAAACTATGTAATTGTATTTTTCCATATTCAATAGGGTTGATATACCCTTGCACGTGAAATAGAGGCAAACAGATATTTTTATAAATGAAGATACACTGGTGGCTAAAATAGTAACAATTTCCATTCTCTCTATAAACTCTCCCACACTGGCTTGACTAGCAACCACATAAACGGGGAAATATGTATTTGAGTATATATTATGGCCAACTACTAATATTTCAGAAACTGTAACTCCCACTAAAGTTATACCACCTATTAATATACCTATAGCATAGCTTTTATACATATTTTTCTTGTCTTTAATTTCTTCTATTAAGGCTATTGCCACAAAAGTTTCTCCAAAGGGAAAAGTAAAGGTACTTAATGTTCCTTTCATAAAATTTGAAAGGCCACAATGTAATAGGGGCATTATATTTAAATAATCCATCTTAGGTATTAATAATAATACGGTAAATACGGGTATGGGGGACGTTAAAAAAACTATAATTACTGCACTTTTCCCTATTACAACAGGTCCCTTTTTCACTAACCATATGGAAAGAATCATCATTCCCATGAAAAAAATAACTAATGGTGTGTTATTTAAAGTAGTTGATGTGGGAAACTCTCCAAAATCATAGAGAGTCAGAGCACACAAATGTATCCCAAACCATATGAAAAGTATATTTATTATGGTGCCAATGAACTTTCCAAAAACTATCTCTATCACTTTGAAAAAATTTTTATTATCATATTTACTTACTATATAAGAATAAATCTTTGCCATGCCTATGGATAATACCATTCCCGTAAATATAACTATCCATATGTCCTCATGTGCCTGAGTTCCCAAGGGAAGTACAAATCCTGATGACAATATGAACAATATTATTATACAGCTAACTTCTACTTCATTTATTTTATTATTATCCATAAAATAGCACTCCACTCTAATTATTAACCTTAATAGGACTATTTTTCTTTTCACTTCCCTTTATTAATACATTAACATTTATATTAAATTTTACTTCCCTAAATATTCTATCCCAATCCCCTCTTACTTTAGCCCATAACTTAGGTTGTTGAGCTTTCACATGCCTAGAGAAATCAAATATGTCTACTCCAAATTCATTTTGAACCTTTTTTATTAAATCTTCCATGTCCTTCTTTTTCTTTTCTTCTAATTTCTTCTCAAGAATGTCCCTCTTTTCCTTTATGTAATCCACATCTCCACCTAGCTCAATAATATTTGCCTGAGTATCCACATCTATATAAATATTTATTTCATTATCTACTAATTTTACTTTAATTTTAGTTTTGCTGTCTAAAATAGACAAGCCCACTGGAATTTCACCCTCATAATATTCATATCCCCTTTTAACATTATCTTCTATAATGAGTAAGATATTAGATTCTTCATCAGTGAACCACCCTAATAGTTTGTCCTTTTTAAATAGGGCTAGTCCCGTTACTACCACATGTTCTGTACCATTATTTTTTTCTATCTTCACCCCTGGTAATGATGGATTTTGATTAGGTTCATATAGCCTTTGTATAAACTCGTCCATAGGAACAGCATGTAACCCTACTAGACTATTTTCACTTTCCATCCGAAGAATTCTCGCTATTCTAAAGGACGATATTGGCATATATTCATTCTCTTCTATCTGCAATATATCTCCTGCACTCTTTCCCTTTGAAATGAGTATCCACATATCATTTCTCATTTCACCATCCCTATATATATAATCTAAAATATGCAAAATTTCATCTTTTGCCAATTCCTCACTGAATATGAAAATCTTTGCATGGGACCAATAAAATTTTATACCAGACTTACTTACCATATTTCTTACTGAATCAAAGGGAGAATCTCCTTGTGTAGTAAATATTTCACCTCTATTTTCCTCCCCTTCTTCAGTCATGGGATCTATGGCTTCCAGGGTTAATATATATTTCTGGGTATTAGGATTATAGTCTATGGCAGCACCAGCTATAAGTCTCCTATCATTTATTTCCCTATAGTTCCAACAACCACATAGCATTATGGGAATAAATAGAATTACTATGTATTTTTTCACCACAAATCATCCCTGCTTTCCAATGACAGCTTCTACCATTTTTTGTATAGGTATGGCTGGTGATGGCACCTTCACCCCAATTGAAATTAGTACGCTCAATACTAAAGCTAATGTATATAGTACTAAATACACAGTTAAATCCTTTTTCTTTTTTTTCTTAACTAGGGGAGTAATCTCTATTGCACCTATAATTACATATACTAATATGATAAAAAAAAGCATACTATCTCACCACCTTTATTGGTCCTGACCTTAAAGCACTTCCCTGAATAACCACATGTGAACTTATTTTTACCTCCATATTACTAAATACTTCATTCCAATTATTTTCTAATTCTTTCCACACCTTAGGATATTCTTTCTTAAATTCATAGGAAAATCCAAGATTATCACTTTTATATTCATCTTGAAATAACTCAATTACTTTCTCACAATTAGTCACGATTTCTTCTTGAGCCTTCTTTTTTATTTTATTTTGAACTTCTTCCTTATCTATAAGTATTTCTTTATTTATGTTAGCTATATCTACTACTGTTTTAATATGTATATCCATAGATAATCTTTTATCTTCGTAATTTGCCTTTAACTTTGTATCACTACTATATATCTCTAATGTAGCCTTTTGATCTTTTTCCTCTAAATCCACATTTAAAAGTCCACCATCTAATTTATTTAATATAAACAATAAATATTTAGTTTCTTCCCCATCTAATTTTCCAATATATTTCATATCTTTAAATATGGCCGTCCCCCTAACGCTTATTTCCTTCCCCTTATTCCCCTCTTCTAATTTAATCAAAGGTAGAATAGGGGATGTGCCCTTTGTAGCCAATTTATCTACAAAGTCATATAATTCAACCCCTTTGTACTTTGCTATTTCCTTTTCGTTTTTAAATGTATCCTCTATTTGAAAACTCAATATGTTTTGGAGGACCTTTTCACTACTTAATATTTCAAAGGGGCTATTTTCTTCAGCCATTACTAACCATATATTATCTCTAAAATCACTACTTCTTTTCATATAATCTACACATGACATGAATTTTTCTTTATTTCCTATTAATTTAGGCCCTAATAGTGCCATTTTAGTATGACCCCAAAATATCTCTCTTCCCGTTATCTTAACTAAATTCCTTATGGCTTCAGTCATATTCTTACCCTTAGATTTTATTATTTGTGATCTAATAATAGTTCCACCCTGTTGTCTAACGGGTTTGGCAATTTCAGTTGTGAGTATAACCTCCTCACTATTTTCATCATAATCTAGACCTATACCCATTACGATGGATACATCATCAATTTCAATGTAGTTCCAACACCCTGTTAATAGGGTAGATATTATAATTAATATGATTATTTTTTTCATCTAAATCACCTTTTTTTATGTGATTTTTTTCTTTGTCTAACTCTATTTTTCTTACCTATTAACTTAGGTCTTAGTGTCATATACCACCAGGGGGCCCTTATGGCCGTATCCTTTACATCTTGAAACTTTAATTCTCCAATATCTAACATGTAAGGTATTCCAAAGGATTTCATTGATACTAAATGTATTATGAGTCCCATAACTCCAAATATGTATCCATATAGTCCTAAAAAAGAAGCTAATATTAAAAATATTAATCTTACCACATTAAGGGGACCTATCATATTAGGTAATAAGAAGTTAGTTATTCCCGTTAGAGCCGTTATTATTACAATGGGAGCACTAACAAATTTTGCATCTACTGCAGCTTGGCCTAATATGATGGCTCCAACAAAACTTATGGTAGAACCTATAGGTGCAGGCAATCTAATTCCACCCTCTCTTAATAACTCAAAAGCCAATAGAAGAAGTAGGGCCTCCACAATAGTGGGAAAGGGAACACCATCCCTAGCTGCTGATATACTAAGTATTAAAGGAGTTGGAACCATCTCCTGATGAAAGGTTACTAAGGCCACATAAATGGCTGGTACACTGGTGGATAAGAAAAATCCTAAAAGCCTTAGCATCCTATTAAAGGATGAATATATATACCCATTATAATAATCTTCATTAGTTTGAAAATATTCTATAAACACATAGGGCATTGAAAGCACATAGGGAGCACCATCCACAAATATGGCAATCCTTCCTTCTAATAATTTCCCTGCTATGGTATCAGGTCTTTCACTACCACCTATAGTAGCAAAGGGAGATAGGGGTTCATCCCTTATTAATTCTTCTATATACCCACCTTCTAATATTCCGTCTATGTCTATAGTATCTAATCTTTTTTCTACTTCTTTTACTATGTTCATTTCAGCTATATTTTCTATATAACTGATGCATACCCTAGTTCGAGTTTCTTTGCCCACTTCTCTAAATTTAAATCTCAAATTTGGACTTTTTATCTTCCTCCTAAGAAGTGCTATATTAGTCATTATGGCTTCATTAAAGGACTCCCTAGGGCCTCTTACTACCTGTTCTGATATGGGCTCCGTTATACTTCTTTCTTCCCATCCTTGTGCTGGTATTACTATGCCTTCATTTTCTCCATCAATTAGAAATACAACAAATCCATAAAGTATATCACCAATCATTTCATTTACCTTGTTTTTCACATTAACATCATGGCTAATTATTACGTTATCTATTAAATATGAAATTAAATCAGTTTCTGGTAATTTATTATGCCATAAAATAGGTCTTAATAAGGTTGAGTATATGGTTTCTCCATCAATCATATCTCCTGCATATATTAAACAACAATCTATTTCATTTTTATATTTAAATTTTCTATATTTTATAGTAGCTTCCTTATTAAAACTCTTATCAAATATTTCTATATTCTCTTTTAATGACAATGATAGTATTTTATCTTTATCCATAGTCTAACTCCTTAACCTATTATTACAAATATTAGTATTTACTTTTAAGTATATGACTATACAAAAAAAAGAGTATACTTTAGGCATATTCAAAAAATAAATTAGTCATTTCACTGGTTATTTGAATTATTTTCTTCGTTATGGCTCCCTTACATATGTTCAATATGCTCGCTCACCATGCCTTGAAAATAATCCAAATCCCTCAGGAAATTGACTAGTTTATTTTTTTCATATGCCTTAAATAAAGTCTACTCTTTTGATCTACTATTTTTACCTATGCATATGTAAATCACATTTTTTACTTTCGTCCACAATATAATCTCCATTAATATTTTTCGATTCTTTCGCATAGTCATTTACTTTTTTAGTATTTTGTTTTCTTCTAATTAAATTAACGGGCCCACCAATACAACCATCAACACAAGCCATACCTTCTATGAAATTTCCGTTTAAACGTCCCACCTTCAACATTTTAAATGCCTTATCACATTCTTTTAACCCATTACAAGTAACCGGTTTGAAGTCCACATCTATCTTTTCCTTGTTTATTACATTTTTTATTGCTTCTGTTACTCCTGCACTTCTTGCAAACATCTTACCATTAGGTGTTGCCTTACTGTTAAAGTCACCTTCACAATCTTCAATTTTAATATCTTTAGCAACCAACATGGCATACAATTCTTCAAAGGTCATTACAAAATCTGTAGCACCTTTTACATCTTCTCTCATGGCTTCTGCTTTTTTTGCAATGCAAGGTCCTATAAATACAACCTTTGCCTTTTCGTCCTTTTCCTTTATAAGTCTACTTATGGCTATCATAGGTGATACGGTTGAAGATATATTATCCTTAAATTGTGGATATGTTATTTCCGCATATTTTACAAAGGCTGGACAACAGGATGTGGTCATTACCCCATCATCCTTTGATTTTTCTAAAAATTCCTCTGTTTCATAATGGGCTACTAAATCGGCACCCTCTGCTGCTTCTATCACGTCATAAAACCCTAATTCTTTTATGGCTTCTACCACCTTAGAAAAATCCGTATCAAATTGACTTACTATGGCTGGAGCTACTACAGCATATGTTTTATATTTAGTATTTTCCTTTGAATGCTTTATAATATCTAATATATCTGGTATGAAGGATTTATCCATTATGGCCCCAAATGGACATTGTACTATACATATACCACATTGTACACATAAATCATCATTAATTACAACAGTCTTATCTTCATCTAAGGTTAAAGCTCCCGTAGGACAAGAACCTCTACAAGGTCTCATTACATCTGATACGGCATTATACTGACAAGCATCCCTACATTTACCACATTCTATACAAATATTTTGATTAATATAGGCCCTTTGTCCCACATGATATATGGCTCCTACAGGACATGCTTCTGAACACCTATGGGCTAGACATCCCCTACAAGCTTCTGTTATTGTAAATCTGTTTATAGGGCAAGCATCACAGGCTATATCTAGGACCTCAATAATATTTTTATTATTGCTTTTTCCTCCCATAGCAGCCCTTACCCTTTGTTTCATTATGGCCCTTTCCTTATATATACAGCATCTAGTTCTAGGCTTTGGTCCCTTTATTATTCTCTTTGGTATTTTCTTATAATCTTGTAATAATCTATTTTCCATAGCTGATTTTGCCACTTCTTTTAATACTTCAAACTTTATCAATTGTACATTACTTTGAAATTTAATCATATGTCACCTCGTTATATACTTTTTTTAGTCACAACTTTTCCCATTTTCTTCATAACTTTTATCATATCATTTATTATCTTTAACTTGGTAGAATAATTAATAGGAAAATCAGATTTTTGATGGGCAGGATTCACTGCTGAACCAATCCATATATTTAGATGGGTACAATCTTCTATGAGGATTTTAGCCAACATGGATGCTCCATCCTTTTTATTATAAAAGGACTTTCTAAATGCTAATTCTCCCTTTTCTCTATAATATTCTATTCTCTTTAATGCATTATTTAAAGTAAGTACTCCTTCTGTTGTCAAATCTATTCCCTCTATATATGCTATAGGTGGTACTTCATGGTCTATTATATCCATACTTACTTTCATTTTTCTATTTAGTTCTCTAGATGCTACATTAGCTGCCGTACCACCACATACTATTTTTTTTCCTTCTCCCCTTATCCAATCATATACTACTTCCTTATCCTTCATTTTATCCTGTGGTGGCCCTATTAGCATATTTATTATTTCAGGTTCTTTAACCTTAACAGATACTACAGTAGTATCATCTCCAGGTTTCCCTCCGTATAAATTTTCACATACATCTATTAAATTCTTTCCTACACCATCTGCTGATTTTTCTTTCAGATTTATATTTACTAAGTAATCTTTCACATTATCCCATTGCCAACCTAAATTTAAGTAAGCTCCTACTCCTGCATGAATAACTCCATCACTGACTACAGTAAGGGTATCCTTTGGTGATAATTTAAAGTCACTTTCTTTTATAGTTTTTCCCTGTAGTTCCTTTTTCCTCTTTACCACTTCTAAGTGTTTATTTCCACTTACTAATATGAATGGAGGATTATCATATTCTGCTATATAAACACTACCATCATCCCTTATCTTTATCATAGTAAAGGTAGCATAAGCTAATTTTCTTACTCTACACTCAGGGAGGGTATTTATTATGGTATCTACGGTCTCTTCTATGCTAATGCCTTCATTTAGCATGGTTGCTGCTAT
Organism: Anaeromicrobium sp.; assembly: GCF_025210435.1. GTDB lineage: Bacteria > Bacillota > Clostridia > Peptostreptococcales > Thermotaleaceae > Anaeromicrobium. The sequence continues at coordinate 25,711 of NZ_JAOART010000081.1, read as the reverse complement.
TTTTGAAGTTAGTGTAGCTAGGATATTTGCCTTTACTCCACTGCCTAATCCGTCTGCCACAACTATTATTACACTATCTTCATTTCTTATTATTTCAACCTTATCTCCACACAGTTCTTCTTCATATTTATTTAGACTATTTGATGATACATCTATAAAATATTTCATCTATAATCACCATTTTCTTGAAGGACTATTTTCTTTAACTTAGTAAGTATACCCTTAGTCTCAGCTGTGGTTTCTCCCAGTAAGCTGGCAATTTCTTGAGCTACCCTCATTTGCTTTTCTATTACCTTTTGTGCTGCTTCTATGGTATTTTCCTTTACTAGAGTTAATTCCTCTTTGTGTTTTTCTTCTTCTGTTATATTTGTCATAATGGCAAGTAATATGCTTTCCTTTTCTAAATATATGATACTCTGAAATAATACAATATTATATTCCTTATGATATATTTTTTTACCTATAATACTTTCTTTCCTTTGAAGAACTCTTCTAAATAACTCATCATCTAATATGACTTCAACAGGCTTATTCTTTACTTCATGGGCTCTTACATGAAATAATTTCTCTGCTTTATTGTTAAGTTCTTTTATTTTTAGTTCATCATCTATAAGTATTATTCCATTTGGTGAATGTTCAAATATTACATTAGTAAGGCCCTCTGCTTTACTTCTCATAAAGGGAAGACACATATTTAATTCAGCCATGCCCTCATATACGGCTTGAGCCTTTTCTCTACAAGTATTGTATCCACAGCCTCCACAATTTAGTTCATCCTTTTCTTCATACTTACCTATTTTTTTTAATATTTCTTCTATCTCCTCTTGTGATGCTTCTTTTCTCAAAGGACTCTTATCTAAGAATTTCTTATTAAAATTTTCACAATTAGAATCCTGAAATCCTTCCATATCCTTAGCTTCTTTCACATAATCCTTTACTGCTTTTTTTACTTTGTAAAAGTTTTTCTCAGTCATGGCAGGTCCTTTTATACAACTACCACTGCAAGTATTTATCTCTAAACAAATCTTATCTAAATGATTGTTTTCTATAGATTCTAAGGTTTCCATGGAGTTTTCAATTCCACTTATCTTAAGTACTTCATATTCTCTAGATACATTCTCATAATTTAAAACGGATTCTAATGGGTAGGCTCTACCCCTTTTAAATGAATCTTCATTAAAATCACTTTCTTCTAAATGATCAAGTTCTATTTTTTCATTATAAAACCACTCTTCTAATTCATCAAAAGTTATTACTGCATCTACTATATCATCATGTCTAAAATCTACAGCCTCTAACTTTTTTGCAATACAAGGACCTATAAATACTACATAGGAATCCATTCCATATTTTTCTTTTATTATTTTTCCATGGGCTATCATAGGTGATACTACTGGTAGCATATAATTTACTAGTTTTGGATAATAATTTTCTATTAGGTCATTAGCAGCTGGACAACAGGTAGTTATATATATTTTTTTATCCCCTTTTTCTATCTTATTCTTATATATTTCTGATACTACTTCTGCTCCAATGGCAGTTTCTTCTACTATACTAAATCCAAGTTCAAATAATCCTGTTGCAAATTGTCCCACCGTCTTCATATTAAAAGCTCCCACATAACTAGGGGCTACACTGGCTATTACTTTTTTTCCATCTTTAATAGCATCTTTAACCTTTTCTAAATCACTTTTAATTTTTCGTGCATTTTGTGGACATACTCTAAAGCAATTTCCACAACCGATGCATTTCTCAATTACAATTTGGGCCTGCTCATTTTTTATTTTTATTGCTTTTACAGGACAACTTCTTAAACATTTATAACAATTCTTACAATTAGCCTTTGAAAAGTTCAATATGTTCATCCTTAAAGCCTCCCTAAAACATTTTCATAAAAAAACTCATCCACAGTACTTTCATTTACAGAACTTATTTCATCTCTCACCTTTACAGATACATAGTCATTACACTCACCTAAACAAAAGGATGCTTTTATAACTATCTTATCTTCAAGATTCTTCATCTTAACAAGTTCTTGTAATCTTTTAATTACCCTTTGTGATCCTTTTAAATGGCAAGCACTTCCAACACATATACTAATTTCCATAATCCTATCACCCTTTTTTATCCAGTCATATTCATAAACAGTATACTATCCCCTTAACCACATGGCAACGATTAAATTAATAATTTTGATAATTTTTTATCATATTAAATCTACAAAAAAAATACATCTATAAATAGGGATATACCTTCATGGGTAATCCATATTTATAAACGTTAATTTTCTAAAAATTCCTGAATATAATCCTTTATAATTATATCCTAATTTTATCCACATATTCATACACATGTTAATTATAATAGTGTATAAAATGTGGATAAATATAATATTCTATATACGTGTAATTTTCTGACTTTTAGCAGTTTTTAGTTTTTTTGTTCACATCTTATCCACAAGTATCTTAATCTATCTCTTGAAAATATTCTAATACACCCACATATATGGCCCAGGCCACCTTTTCTTGATATATATTATTAGAAAGTAACTTTTCTTCTTGGAAATTACTTAAAAAACCACATTCCACTAGGACTGTTGGTACCTTACATTCTTTTAATATGTATACATCCCTTTTAGATTTAGCTTCCCTATGGTTTTTCCTATCTAATACTTTTTTTAATTGTTCTTGAATATTTTTAGCTAATAATTCGCTTTCTTCCGAATTTTCTGGATAAAAAGTCTGAGCCCCATAATATTTAGAATCAGGGAAACTATTCATATGTATACTAATAAATAAATCAGCATTATTTCCATTCATCATTTTTCTACGCTCTCTTAGGTCTTCATTTTTTTTCTTTCTTATGGTTCCAGAGTCAGAATATAATCCCACATCCTCATCCCGTGTAAGAATCACAATAATTCCTTGTTCTTCTAATAACTCTCTCAACCTTAAAGCTATCTCTAAATTTATCTTACTCTCATTAGTTCCACTTTTCCCCACTGCACCTCCATCTATGCCACCATGGCCTGCATCTACTATTATTACTTTACTTACATTGAATTTAAAAGTACTTACAAATTTATCTGATATTAATAATAAGGCTCCTATGAGTATAAACATGATTACTACTAGGTATACATATCTTTTTCTCATAATTACTATCAAGCTACCACCTCACATATTTATAGATTTCATGATTTTAAATTTTCTTTACACTGTAATTTGCCTACGAAGGTAAATATATTGAAAATTTTTGGAACCCTGGAACGTCACAACAGCATATGCTACTACAACATGACACGTGGACCTATATACGAAGATTCACACTTTCGATTGTGACAAGGAATTGGGTGGAAAAGATTTTCAATAGTTTCCTGAAATAGGCTCACATAAAGCAAGTTTATACACCAGAAATCTATACTTTTTCCCTAACTACTAATATATTTTATTCACCTTTTATAAATATATGAGAACTATTATATTTATGGATTTCGTAACACTAAGTTTTCTTTATACAGTAACTTGCCTACAAGGGGGAATATATTAAAAATTTTTGGAACCCTGGAACGTCACAACATCCTATGCTCCTCCAACATGAGTAATTAACCTATCTACGAAGATTTACACTTTCCCTTGTGACAAGGACTTGGGTGGAAAAAATTTTCAATATATTTTCCTGAAGTAGGCTCACATAAATCAAGTTTATAAACTATAATCTATCCTTTTATTCTTTTCTAATATTATTCTTATTCTTTAACCTTTTTTCCACTACTTTATCAAAGGTAACTAATATTATGGATATGACAGGAACTCCTAAAAACATACCTACTAATCCAAATAAACTTCCTCCTAATATAATAGAAAATATAATCCATATGGGATTTATTCCTATCTTGTCTCCTAAAATCTTAGGAGTAAGATAAAAACTATCAAATTGCTGTAAAAAAAATAATAATATTAATACCCATAAAGCTTTAGTACTACTATAAAAGGATACGAACATAAATCCCACTACCATTCCTATTAGTGGGCCAAAATAAGGAATCATATTTGTAATAGTAACTACTATACTTATGAGTATTACATAGGGACTTTTAATAATAGTCAATATTCCAAAGGCCATGATACCTATGATTAAAGAATCAACAGATTTCCCTATAACATACTTAACAAATATTTTATCCCCTTCTATTATGAACTTCTCAATTTCATCCACCCTATGATCATCTAAATATGCCCTTAATATACGTCTAGTTGAATTTATTATTTTCTCCTTATATATAAGAACATAAAAGGATACTATACATGCCAATAATATATTTAAAGTTTTAGATGTAAATATAACCACTCCATCTAATATGTTGTTTATACTGCTTCTTGCCTTATATCCTAATCTAGTAAAGATTTCTTTTATATTTCCATTTAACATTTGTACAAAATTATAAGAGTCTTTTTTGTCTATTAAATTAATCAATTCTAGAATTTTACTTTCACTTTTATTTATATATTTAGGTAGATTATTGACTAAATCCTTAATACTGCTTATGGTAGCTGGTATTATTAAAATAAGTACAATGGTCACAATTCCTCCAATAAATAATATAACTAATCCTATACTTATGGCCCTTTTATATTTAAGACCCTTTATTTTACTTAATAATTTAAATTCTATCCATTTAACTAGGGGATCTAATATATAAGCTATTATTAATCCTCCTAAAAAAGGCTTTAATATATTTAATACTCTATTTATTCCAGTACCTATATTTCTGTACATGGAATCTAAATTATCAACAAATTTATAATATGTGATAGCAATTAATATTACAATCAATAAATTCATATATCCCTTTATGAAATATTTTTTTTTATTCAACCTCATTCTATCACCCCCTAATATTTTTAATAATATAACTCTAATTAGTTTGCACATTTTTTCTATTATATATATCTATATTTTCATATACTTTAATATAAAACAAAAAAACACTATCCAGTTTAAAACTGAATAGTGTTTTAATTTCTCTATAGAAAATATTATCTCTTTGAGAATTGTGGAGCACGTCTTGCTTTCTTTAATCCGTACTTCTTTCTTTCTTTCATTCTTGGATCTCTTGTTAAGAAACCAACCTTTTTAAGAGTAGGTCTAAATTCTCCATCAGCTTTTAATAAAGCTCTAGAGATACCATGTCTTAAAGCTCCAGCTTGACCAGTGTATCCACCACCGTGTACCTTTGCGATAACATCAAACTTTCCTTCTGTTTCTGTTAAAGTAAGAGGTCTTCTTACTTCTCTTCTTAATGTTTCGTAGTTGAAGTATTCTTCCACGTCTCTTCCATTAATAGTTATATTTCCTTGTCCAGGAACTAATCTTACTCTAGCGATAGATTTCTTTCTTCTTCCTGTACCATAGTATTGTACTTTAGCCATTGTGCATCCTCCCTTCTTTCAGAACCTATTTATATATCTAAAACTTCTGGCTTTTGAGCTTCATGCTTGTGCTCAGCACCAACGTATACATGTAATTTTTTGAACATTTTTCTTCCTAAAGAATTCTTTGGAAGCATTCCCTTAACAGCTAATTGAATAATAGCTTCAGGCTTTCTTTCCATCATTTCTTTGAAAGTAAACTCTTTTAAGTTTCCTACATAACCAGTGTGATGTCTGTACATTTTGTTTTCAAACTTCTTACCAGTTACCTTTATTTTTTCAGCATTTATAACAATTACATTATCTCCAGTATCAACATGTGGAGTATAAATTGGTTTTCTTTTTCCTCTTAATATAGCAGCTACTTCTGAAGCAAAACGACCTAATGTCTTACCCTCAGCATCCACTACATACCACTTTCTTTCAATCTCTTGTGGCTTAGCAACGAACGATTTCATTGATTTCCCTCCTATCACTACTTTAACACTCTTTCACTCTCGTAATCTATTTTTAGAAATCCGGGGCTAGTGGATTTACTAATATACACATTACCTATATATTTTAATATACCTACATTTTAATGTCAAGGTATTTTTAATAATATACATGGCTTAAATACAGGCCCTGGGCTGGTGCCGTATGTCCAGCCCTCTTCCTACTCCTAGATTCTATAATTTTACCCATTTCATCTACTGATTTCTTCCCTTTTCCAACTTCCACAAGGGTACCTACTATAATTCTAACCATATTATATAAAAATCCATTACCTTTAATCTCTATGGTTATTAAGGGACCCTCCCTATGAATCCTTAAATCATAGATAGTTCTCACCGTATCTACTACAGAGCTGCCTGAGGACATAAATCCTATAAAATCATGAGTTCCTATAAATGCCTTAGAAGCTTTTATCATTTTATCTAAATCTAATTCATCTCCAACATAATAGGCATAATTTCTCCACAGGGGGCTTCTATATGGGTCATTATAGATTTTATATATATACTTTTTTCCAACAGCATCATATCTTGCATGGAAATTTTCCTCTGCTAATTCTGCATTTATTATGGCAATATCATCTGGAAGTATGGAATTTAAAGCAACTGGTATTCTCTCTATTGGTATGGTAAACTCTTCCCTGAAGTTGGCAATCTGTCTAAGTCCATGGACCCTTGCATCAGTTCTCCCAGATCCATTTATCTTCACATTCTTTTTCATTATTTTAGATAGACCCTTTTCAATTTCCTCTTGAACAGATCTATCATTTTTTTGTCTTTGCCATCCATAAAATAAAGTACCATCATATTCCACCGTTAGCTTTACATTTTTCATATGTTCACCTTCAATTTTCTAATACATGACTCTATCTATTATAACTGCACCTATCATGAGAATCGTAACAAAAGCCCCTACATAATCTTTACTACTAATGGACAATTGATTCATTCTAGTCCTATTTTCTCCACCCCTATAGCATCTAGCTTCCATGGCCATGGCTAACTCCTCAGCTCTTCTAAATGCACTTATAAATAGGGGTACTAATAAGGGTACTAAACTCTTTGCACGTTTCATTAAATTTCCACTTTCAAAATCTGCTCCCCTTGCCATTTGAGCCTTCATTATCTTGTCAGTTTCCTCAAGTAATGTAGGAATGAACCTAAGGGCTATGGTCATCATCATGGCCAATTCATGGGCTGGAACTCCAATTTTTTTAAATGGATTTAATAACTTTTCTATACCGTCTGTTAACTCTATAGGAGATGTACTTAGAGTTAACATGGACGTACCTATTATTAATAATATTAATCTAGTAGCCATAAATACAGCCTGTCTTAAACCTTCTTTAGTTATATTAAGTGGACCTACTTCATATAAAATCTCACCCTTAGTCATAAACATATTTATTAAAAAGGTAAAAGTTATAATGAGAAATAATGGCTTTAATCCTCTAACAATAAATTTCACAGGTACCTTTGATAAACCTATGGTAATTACTAAAAATCCAATTACGTATCCATATGCCATAAAGTTTTTTACTAAAAACAAAGACATAATATAGGCAAAGGTAATAATTATTTTAACTCTTGGATCCATTTTATGGACAGACGAATCTATAGGGTAATATTGCCCTATGGTTATATCCCTTAACATATTACTTACTCCTCATCCATTTTAGTATTTCTGTCTTAGCCTCATCTATGGTGAATATATCCTTCTTTATATTAATTCCCTTTTCACTAAGCTTATTCATAAGTATAGTAATTTGAGGAACGCCTAGACCAATTTCTGTTAATAATTTACTTTCCTTAAAAACTTCCTTAGGACTTCCCATAAGAGCCACTTGCCCCTTATCCATTACTACAATTCTATCTACTAATCTAGATATGTCTTCCATACTATGGGAAACTAATATTATATTCATTCTATATTCATTATGAAGCTTCTTTATTTGATTTAAAATATCATCCCTTGCCTTTGGATCAAGGCCTGCTGTAGGTTCATCTAATATTAATACTTCTGGCTTCATAGCCACAACTCCCGCTATGGCAACCCTTCTTTTTTGTCCTCCACTCAGTTCAAAGGGAGATTTGTCCTTTATCTCTTCATAATTAAGACCCACCCATTTTATGGCCTCTTTAACCCTAGCATTTACTTCATCCCCATCTAGTCCTAAGTTAGTAGGGCCAAAGGCCACATCCCTATGGACTGTTTCTTCAAATAATTGATGCTCAGGATATTGAAATACTAATCCTACCTTTTGACGAATTTCTCTTAAATTCATCTTAGGCTTTGTAATATCTACTCCATTTATAATGATTTTTCCACTATGGGGTTTTAATATTCCATTTAAGTGCTGCACTAAAGTGGATTTACCTGAACCCGTGTGGCCTATAAGGCCTATAAATTCTCCCTTCGCAATACTGAAACTCACATTATTTAATGCTGTCGTTTCAAAGGGAGTATTAGGATTATATATATGTTTTAAATTTTCTACCTTTATTGACATAAGTAATTCACCAACTCATCTACTGTAAGTATATCCTTAGGAATATCCATTCCTTCTTTATTTAATTCAAAAGCTAATTCCGTTACTTGAGGTACATCTAGTCCTAATTTCTTTAGCTTTTCCACTTGGGAAAACACTTCCTTAGGTGTTCCTTCAATTATTATATTTCCCTTTTCCATAACTATTACTCTATCTGCATATACGGCCTCTTCCATGAAATGAGTAATATTAACTATAGTTATCTTATCTTCTTTATTTAGCTTTACCATAGTCTCTACAACCTCTTTCCTCCCAGAAGGATCTAGCATGGCCGTAGGCTCATCAAAGATTATACACTCTGGTTTCATGGCTATAACACCCGCTATGGCAATTCTTTGTTTTTGTCCTCCCGAAAGTAAATGGGGACCTTTTTTTCGAAACGCATACATTCCTACGGTCTTTAGAGCATCATAAACTCTTTGTCTTATTTTTTCCGGATTCACCCCTAGATTCTCAAGTCCGAAGGCTATGTCTTCCTCTACCACAGTGGCCACAATCTGATTATCTGGATTTTGAAATACCATTCCAGCATCCTGTCTTATATTCCATATATTATTATAATCTGAAGTATCCAGACCATTTACAAAGACTTTTCCACTACTTGGTAATAATAAACCATTAGTATGTTTAGCCATGGTAGATTTACCAGATCCATTATGGCCTATGACTACAAGAAATTCTCCTTTTTTAACATGTAAGTCTACTCCGTTTAATGCTACAGTTTCCCCTTCTCCTTCTCCATATTTATGTACTAGTTCTTTAATTTCTATAATATTTTCCATTGTTTCTTTCCTTCCCTATGGGTTTAGTATTCTTTCCTTAACAATTATATCAACAAATACTGAAAAAGTCTTTATGAGAAGTAGAATTTATATGGTATTATTACACTTAATTTCTATAATTTTATACTAAAAAGGGACTAAGTTCACACTTAATCCCTCAATCTATTATACTAATTCAAGAATAACCATCTCAGAAGCGTCGCCTCTTCTTGGTCCTAATTTCATTATTCTAGTGTATCCACCATTTCTTTCAGTATACTTTGGTGCGATCTCATCGAATACTTTTTTAGTAACATCTTTATCTAAAACAAAAGATTCTGCTTGACGTCTAGCATGAAGATCTCCTCTTTTACCAAGAGTTATCATCTTCTCAGCAAGCTTACGAGTTTCTTTAGCTCTTGTGATAGTAGTTGTTATTTTACCGTCTCTAAGTAAGCTTGTTACTAAGTTTCTTAACATAAGCTTTCTGTGACCAGTTGGACGGCCTAATTTACGATGTCCTGCCATTTCTTTCCCTCCTTCTAGCTATGCTATTCATCACTAGGTCTCAATCCTAGCGTTAGTTCATGCAATTTATGTTGAACTTCTTCAAGGGATTTCTTACCTAGGTTCCTTACCTTCATCATATCTTCTTCTGATTTCTCAGTAAGCTCTTGTACAGTATTTATTCCAGCTCTCTTTAAGCAGTTATATGATCTAACAGACAGTTCAAGCTCTTCAATAGTCATTTCCATAACTTTTTCCTTCTTGTCCTCTTCCTTTTCTACCATGATTTCTACATTTTCCACATGGTCAGTTAGATCAATGAACAATCTTAAGTGATCGTTCATTATTTTAGCTCCTAAAGAAACTCCCTCATCAGGTTTTATACTTCCATCCGTCCAAACCTCTAGAGTAAGCTTATCAAAGTCAGTCACTTGACCAACTCTTGTGTTCTCCACATGATAGCTAACTTTCTTTACAGGAGTATAGATAGAGTCAACTGGTAGTACACCAATTGGCATATTATCACTTTTATTATTTTCAGCTGGAACATATCCTCTTCCTTTAGCAAGAGCTATTTCCATAGCTAACTTAGAACCTTCTTCTAAAGTTGCAATATGAAGGTCAGTATTTAGTATTTCCACATCAGCATCTACAATAATATCTCCTGCAGTTACTAATCCTGGACCTTCCATATCAATCCTAACTACTTTTTCTTCATCAGAATTTAAGTTAGCTGCTAAAGATTTTAAATTAAGAATGATCTCTGTTACATCTTCCTTTACCCCTGGAATTGTTGAGAATTCGTGTAAAACTCCATCAATTTTAACCCATTTAACGGCTACGCCAGGTAATGAAGATAATAAAATTCTTCTTAAACTATTACCTAAAGTTATTCCATAACCCCTTTCAAGAGGTTCCACGACAAATTTCCCATAAGTAGATTCATCGTTTAATTCAACACATTCAACTTTTGGCTTTTCAATTTCAATCATTAACTTAACCCTCCTTGAAATTTTTTTTCATAAATATATGAGGGTAACTGATTCTACCTTCTATTACTTAGAGTATAACTCGACGATTAAGTGCTCTTCTATTGGAAGATCAACATCTGATCTGTTTGGAAGTGCAACTATTTTTCCCTCTAACTTCTCGAAGTTTGCTTCTACCCATGCAGGTACAGTCCTAGCTGCTTCTGCTAAAGCTTTAAACTTAGCTGAGCTTAAACTCTTTTCTTTTACTCCGATTACATCTCCTACAGAAATTAAGTATGAAGGAATATCTACCTTCTTACCATTTACTAAGAAATGTCCGTGTCTTACTAATTGTCTAGCTTCTTTTCTAGATGAAGCAAATCCCATTCTAAAAACTACATTATCTAGTCTAGTTTCTAAAACCTTTAAGAAGTTCTCACCAGTGATTCCTTCCATTTTTTCAGCTTGGTCAAAATACTTTCTGAATTGTCCTTCTAATAATCCATAATATCTCTTAACCTTTTGCTTCTCTCTTAATTGTAATCCATAGTTAGATAATTTTGTTCTTCTTTGTCCGTGTTGTCCTGGAGCATATGCTCTCTTAGAAACTGCACATTTATCTGAATAACATCTTTCACCTTTTAAATATAGCTTTTGTCCTTCTCGACGACAAAGTCTACAAGATGGTCCTGTATATCTTGCCATTATTATTACACCTCCTAATCTAATTAAACTCTTCTACGCTTTGGTGGTCTACAACCATTATGTGGAACTGGAGTTACATCCTTAATTAATGTAATTTCAAGTCCTGCTGTTTGTAATGCTCTAATTGCTGCTTCACGTCCTGAACCAGGTCCCTTAACGTAAACTTCTACAGTCTTTAAACCATGCTCCATAGCAGTTTTTGAAGCTGCTTCAGCTGCCATTTGTGCAGCAAAAGGAGTAGATTTTCTTGATCCTTTAAATCCTAATCCACCAGCACTAGCCCAAGAAAGAGCATTTCCTTGTAAATCAGTAAGAGTTACGATAGTGTTGTTGAATGTAGATTGAATATGCGCTTGACCACGTTCTATATTCTTACGCTCGCGTCTTTTTTTACGAACTTTTTTTGCCATGCCTTTTACCTCCTTTTCCTACTTCTTCTTCTTACGGCTTACAGCTCTCTTAGGTCCTTTTCTAGTTCTTGCATTAGTCTTAGTCTTTTGACCTCTCACTGGAAGACCTTTTCTGTGACGGATTCCTCTTAGGCATCCGATTTCTTGTAATCTCTTAATATTTAAAGATATTTCTCTTCTTAAATCACCTTCAACTGTGTATGAATCATCAATGATTTGTCTTAACTTTCCTACTTCTTCTTCAGTTAAGTCTCTAACTCTTGTATCAGCACCGATTCCAGCAGCTTCTAAAATATCATTAGATAAATTTCTTCCTATACCATAAATGTATGTTAATCCAATTTCGACTCTCTTGTCTCTTGGTAAGTCAACACCTGCGATTCTTGCCATTATGTTACACCTCCTAATATGTTATACTCCTTAAAAAGGCTTATATATTAATTAGGTATAAGTATACTTGGAAATGTCCAAACACCAGCCGCACTTATATCCTAACTAAACGCTTTTACCATTATATCAATTATTATTGTAATTTGCTACTATTAACCTTGTTTTTGTTTATGTTTTGGGTTTTCACAAATTACCATTACTTTACCTTTTCTCTTTATGATCTTACATTTTTCGCAAATAGGCTTAACTGAAGCTCTTACCTTCACTGTTATCCCTCCTTAGATTACTTACCCTTGCCTCTCCAGGTAATTCTTCCTCTTGTCAGGTCATAAGGTGACAATTCTATAGTAACAGTATCACCAGGTAAAATTCTGATGAAATTCATTCTTAATTTTCCTGATATATGAGCCAATATTTCATGGCCATTTTCTAATTTTACTTTAAACATAGCATTAGGTAAAGCCTCAACAACTGTACCTTGCACTTCTATTACATCGCTTTTAGCCATAGGAACTTTCTACCTCCTATTTTCTGAATCAATTTAGATCCAGTTTCTCAAGTTCTTTGCGTAAAAGCAAATTAGTTATTTTGTCGTCATTTAAAACTCTTTTTCTGACTTCTTCACTTATTAAATTATATATTAATAAGTGCTTAACTTTTTTCCTTTTTAAGTTATCTACTTTTCGCAAATCGCCATCTGCTATTAGTACATATTGACAGTCAACTTTTTTGATAACAATAAAGTTTCTATCTTTGTCCCTTCCAGCCTTTGACTTAACTATCTGACCCACGGAAAGTTCATCAATTTTATTCATGATGTTCTCACCTACCTGACTTTAAATAGTGGTTAATATTATTGGTTCTTCTTCTGTTATAGCTACTGAATGTTCATAATGGGCAGAATACTTACCATCTATAGTAACTACAGTCCAGTTGTCTAACAAAGTTTTTACATGATATGATCCCATATTTACCATGGGTTCAATAGCTAAAACCATTCCTGATTTTAATCTTGGCCCTTTACCAGGTAATCCGAAGTTCGGAATTTGAGGGTCCTCATGCATATTTTGACCGATTCCATGTCCTACAAAATCTCTAACCACTGAAAATCCATTTTCCTCCACATACTTTTGAACAGCATGGGAAATATCAGATAATCTATAGCCTTCTTTGCAAAACTTCAAACCTTCATAAAAGCTTTGTTTTGTAACTTCAATAAGCGCTGACGCTTCTTCCCTTACATTTCCCACTGGATGGGTTCTTGCCGCATCTCCATAATAACCATTAATAACAGCACCAATATCTATACTTATAATATCGCCATCTTCTAAAGTTTTTAATCCAGGTATGCCGTGGACTACCTCTTCATTTACAGATGCACAAATAGTTGCTGGAAATCCATGATATCCTTTGAAAGCTGGTATGGCGCCATGCTTTCTGATCTCATTTTCTGCAATATGATCTAATTCTTTAGTAGTAATACCAGGCTTTATATGCTCTTTTAAAAGTTCATGAGTATATGCTACGATTTTACCCGCTTCTTCCATATACTCAATTTCCTTTTTTGATTTTATAATAATCATATCTAAGCTCCTAAAGCCTTTACTATATCGTCAAATACCTTATTAATGTCCTGTTGGCCATCAATAGTCACTAGTATACCTTTTTCTTTATAATAGTCAATTAGTGGTTGAGTTTCATTGATGTAAACTTCAATTCTCTTAGATACAGTTTCTGCCGTATCATCAGCTCTTTGATAAAGCTCTCCACCACATTTGTCACATAGACCTTCTTGTTTAGCTGGATTAAATTCAATGTGGAATGTAGCTCCACATTCTTTACAGATTCTTCTCCCTACAGCTCTTCCAACTAACACTTCCTTATCCACATTTATATTAACTACTTCATTTAAGTTAACTTCCATGTTTTTAAGTGCTTCATCTAAAGCTCTTGCTTGATTTACTGTTCTTGGAAATCCATCAAGTAGAAATCCTTCTTTGCAATCCGCTTCTTCTAGTCGGTCTTTAACAATTGCTACTACTATTTCATCAGGAACTAGTAGACCCTTATCTATATATTCTTTGGCTTTTACACCTAGATCTGTTTTCTCTTTTATATTCTTTCTGAAAATATCTCCAGTAGATATATGTGGTACATTATATTTCTCAACTATGCCTGCAGCTTGTGTTCCTTTTCCTGCACCTGGAGGTCCTAATAATATTAGTCTCACAAACATCATCTCCTAGAATTGAAGTTACATGGGGAAACATCCCCCATTGTATCTTCCTTATTTTAAGAACCCTTGATAATGTCTCATCATCATCTGAGCTTCTATTTGTTTACTAGTTTCTAGCGCAACACCTACTACAATCAATAATGAAGTCCCACCAAACCTCATACTGAAGTTTGTAAACTGCATAACTAATGTTGGCATTACTGCTATACCAGCAAGGAAAACAGCTCCTGCTAAAGTGATTCTTGTTAACACTCTGTTTAAGTACTCAGCAGTAGGCTTTCCTGGTCTTATACCTGGAATAAATCCACCTTGCTTCTTCATATTATCTGCAACTTCTACAGGATTAAATGTAACCGCTGTATAGAAGTATGTAAAAAATATGATTAATATTATATTTAAAACTGAGTATATCCACACACCAGGCGTTCCCGCTGGAGATAACCATTTTTGCACAAACGCACTAAAAGCTCCACCTTGGAAAAAATAAGTTAACGTTAGTGGAAATTGTAATAGTGATACGGCAAAAATTACTGGGATAACTCCCGATTGATTTACCTTAAGTGGTATATGAGTTGAGTGACCTCCGTACATTTTTCTGCCAACAACTCTTTTTGCATATTGTACTGGGATCTTTCTGGTTCCCTGTTGAATTGCTACTACTCCTGCTATAACGAATACTGCTAATACAGCAAATATTACTAAAGAAATTATGGAAATTTCATTGGCATCCCATTTAGCATATGTTTGTGCTATTCCTAATGGAATTCTAGAAACTATCCCAGTAAAGATAATTAAAGAAATACCATTACCAATGCCATTTTCAGTTATTTGTTCTCCTAACCACATTAAGAAAGCAGTTCCAGCAGTTAAAGTTACAACTACTACAGCAACAGACCAGAAACTAGTATCTATTAATGCTTGTCTAAATAAACCAACACTAACTCCTGTAGCTTGAACTAAAGCTAGTATTACAGTTCCATATCTAGTATACTGAGCAATTTTCTTTCTTCCTTCTTCACCTTCTCTAGCTAATACCTCAAGACTTGGAATAGCTATAGTTAGAAGTTGCATTATAATAGATGCTGTAATGTATGGAGTAATACTTAAAGCAAATATTGTAAATTTACCAAAAGCACCCCCTGAGAATAGATTGAATAAATCAAACAATCCACTCTCAGAGTTTCCAAACATTTGTTGAATCACTTCTACTTTCATACCGGGAACTGGTATAACAGAACCTAATCTAAATATAAGCATCATACCCAAGGTGTATAATATCCTTCTTCTTAAATCAGGAATTTTCCAAGCATTCTTTAGGGTAGTAAGCAATCTAGATCACCTCTGCCTTCCCTCCAGCAGCTTCAATCTTTTCGATCGCAGACTTACTGAATTTATGAGCACGTACTTCTATTTTCTTTTCTATGTTTCCGTCTCCTAAAATCTTAACACCATCTACAATCTTGCTGATTGTACCAGTTTCTAATAATAATTCTGGAGTTACGATAGTTCCTTCTTCGAACTTGTTTAAAGTTTCAACATTTATGATAGCCCAAACTTTCTTGAATGGGTTAGTGAAACCTCTCTTCGGTAGTCTTCTATATAAAGGCATTTGTCCACCTTCGAACCCAGCCTTGATATTTCCACCGCTACGAGACTTTTGTCCGTCTTGACCACGTCCAGCTGTTTTACCTTGTCCAGTGGCAGTACCTCTTCCAAGTCTCTTTCTGTTCTTAGTGGAACCCTGTGCTGGTTTTAATTCATGTAGCTTCATGGTTACACCTCCTTAGATCTATATTTCTTCAACTTTTACTAAGTGATCTACTTTCGCAATCATACCTCTCATTTGAGGATTATCTGGTTTTTCAACCGTTTGATGTAATTTTTTTAGTCCTAGCGCTTCTATGTTCTTTCTATGTTGAGGCTTGGACCCGATAGTACTCTTTACTAATGTTATTTTTAACATTTTAGCCAAGGTCTTCCCCTCCTCTAACCTAATAATTCTTCTATAGTCTTACCTCTAAGTTTTGCAACTTGTTCAGCAGACTTTAATTCTTTTAATCCAGCCATAGTAGCATTTACCATGTTTCTAGAATTGTTAGTTCCTAAAGACTTTGCTCTTACATCCTTAATTCCTGCTAATTCTAATACTGCACGTACTGGACCTCCAGCGATAACTCCTGTACCTTCTCCTGCTGGCATTAATAAAACATTTCCAGCTCCAAATATACCTCTTATTCTATGTGGAATCGTTGTTCCAACTCTAGGAACAAAGATTAAGTTCTTCTTAGCAGCTTCAATAGCTTTTCTTACGGCTTCTGGAATTTCTTGTGCTTTTCCAGAACCCATACCAACATGACCGTTTCCATCTCCAACTACTACAGTAGCACTGAATCTGAAAGTTCTACCACCTTTAACAACCTTAGTAACACGGCTAATGTTGATAACTTTTTCTTGTAAGTCTAAATTGCTCGCATCTATCATTTGACGGCGCATTCTTTTCCCTCCTTTACTAGAATTGTAGTCCAGCTTCTCTTGCACCTTCAGCTAGTTCTTTAACTCTTCCGTGATAAATGTATCCACCTCTATCGAAAACAACCTCTTTGATTCCCTTTTCGATAGCTCTCTTTGCAACTAATTCTCCAACTAGTTTAGCAGCTTCCTTATTGCTAGCGTTAGCTACTTTTTCTTTAATTTCTTTATCTAAAGTAGAAGCAGAAGCTAAAGTGTTTCCAGCCACATCATCAATAACTTGAGCGTAAACGTTGTTTAAACTTCTAAATACATTTAATCTTGGTCGTTCAGGAGTTCCAGATACTTTCTTACGTACTCTGGCATGTCTTGTTTGACGAGTTTTATTCTTGCTCACTTTATTTCACTCCTTTCCTATTTACCTGTTTTACCTTCCTTACGGCGAATTACTTCATCAGCATACTTGATTCCCTTACCCTTGTATGGCTCAGGCTCTCTCCAAGATCTGATCTTAGCAGCGTAGTTTCCTACAGCTTGCTTGTTTATTCCTTTTACGATAATCTCGTTAGTTCCGTTAACTTCTGTAGTAAGACCTTCTGGATCTACCATTTCTACAGGATGAGAGAAACCTAAAGATAAGTTTAATTTCTTACCTTGCTTAGCAACACGGTATCCAACTCCAACAACTTGTAACTTCTTTTCGTATCCTTTAGTTACACCAGTGATCATATTGTCAATTAATGTACGGCTAAGTCCATGTAATGATCTGTGTACCTTGTTGTTTGTTGGTCTCTCAACAGTTAAAGTATTTTCTTCTATATTAACCTTAATAGCTTCGTTAATTTGCTCTGATAATTCTCCCTTAGGTCCTTTTACAGTAACAAGATTTTTGTCGTTTACTGTAACTTCTACACCTGCAGGGATAGTAATCGGCTGTTTACCTATTCTTGACATTGCTGCACCTCCTATACCTAAAGATATCTATTACCAAACGTAGCAGATAACTTCTCCACCAGTTCCTAATTTTCTAGCTTCTTTATCTGTAACAATACCGTTAGAAGTAGAAAGGATTGCTATTCCAAGCCCTCCTAATACCTTTGGTATTTGATCTTTCTTAGCGTATACTCTTAATCCTGGCTTTGATATTTTCTTTAATCCGCTTACAACTTTTTCACCTTGTGCTCCGTACTTCATTTGGATTCTTACAATTCCTTGTAATCCATCTTCGATTACATCATATCCTTTGATGAAACCTTCACTTAATAATATTTCAGCAATAGCTTTCTTCATCTTAGAAGCTGGAACGTCAACAGTATCATGTTTAACAACGTTAGCATTTCTAATACGAGTCAGCATATCCGCGATTGGATCTGTCATAGTCATGGTGTATACCTCCTTCCCTATATTCCTACCAGCTTGCTTTTCTTACTCCTGGTATTTCACCTTTATAAGCTAATTCTCTAAAGCAAATACGGCAAATACCAAATTTTCTTAAATAAGCATGTGGTCTTCCGCATATTCTACATCTATTGTATTCTCTTGTTGAGTACTTTTGCTTTCTTTGCTGTTTAACTACAAGAGCTTTTCTAGCCACAGTGTTCCCTCCTAACTATTTAGCGAATGGCATACCTAATGATTGTAATAACTCACGAGATTCTTCATCAGTCTTCGCAGTTGTTACAAATATAATATCCATTCCTCTTACTTTATCAACCTTATCATATTCTATTTCAGGGAATATTAATTGCTCCTTAAGTCCTAATGCATAGTTACCTCTTCCGTCAAATGCGTTCTTCTTAACACCTTTGAAGTCTCTAAGTCTTGGTAACGCAACATTGAATAATCTATCCATGAACTCATACATTTTTTCGCCTCTTA
This sequence comes from Anaeromicrobium sp., assembly GCF_025210435.1. GTDB lineage: Bacteria > Bacillota > Clostridia > Peptostreptococcales > Thermotaleaceae > Anaeromicrobium. Next base: position 6,909 of record NZ_JAOART010000081.1, on the reverse strand, counting down.
AAGTTACTTTCGCTCCTATTGGCATACCTGCTCTGATTTTAAAGTTCGCAACAGATTTCTTAGCTCTAGTTATAACTGGCTTTTGTCCTGCTATAGTAGCTAATTCCTCTACAGCTACTTCCATGATTTTAGAATTGTCTTTAGCTTCTCCTAAACCCATGTTGATTACTATTTTTTCTACTTTTGGTAATTCCATAACATTAGAGTAGTTGAACTTCTCCATTAATGCTTTAGTAGATTCATTTCTATACTTTTCTTTTAATCTAGCTGTCATCTCGTTAACCTCCCTTCAACTACTTAGTATTATATAATCTCTCCGGACTTTTTAGATACTCTTACTTTTTTACCGTTTTCTATTTTAAATCCTACTCTTGTAGGAGCTTTTGCCTTTTCGTCCCAAAGCATTACGTTAGATACGTGAATTGCTCCTGGTTGCTCCATGATTCCACCTTGTTGAACCTTAGCATTTGGCTTTTGGTGCTTCTTTTGAATGTTAACACCTTCAACGATTACTCTGCTTTTCTTTGGAAGAGCTTCTAATACTTTACCCTTCTTACCTTTATCTTTTCCAGCAATAATAACTACTGTATCACCTTTTTTAACGTGCATCTACTACACCTCCTCGAACTATAATACTTCTGGTGCAAGTGAAACGATTTTCATAAAATCTTTTTCTCTTAACTCTCTTGCTACCGGTCCGAAAATACGAGTTCCTACAGGGTTCTTATCTTCTTTGATTACAACCGCCGCATTCTCATCAAATTTTATATAACTTCCGTCGTTTCTTCTAGCTCCACTTACTGTTCTAACAACTACAGCCTTAACTACTTGACCTTTTTTAACAACTCCGCCTGGTGTTGCATGTTTAACGGCACAAACAATTACATCACCTATGTTAGCGTACTTACGCTTTGATCCACCTAAAACTCTAATGCATAGTAATTCCTTAGCACCTGAGTTATCTGCAACTTTTAAGCGAGTTTCTTGTTGTATCATATGGTATACCTCCCTCCGCTTTTAACTTACTTAGCTCTCTCCATAATTTCAACTAATCTCCATCTCTTATCTTTGCTTAATGGTCTAGTTTCCATAATTCTTACTCTATCTCCAATGTTACATTGGTTATTTTCGTCATGAGCTTTGAACTTCTTAGTTCTCTTAACGGCTTTTCCGTATATTGGGTGACGTACAAAATCTTCTACTGCAACAGTGATAGTTTTTTCCATCTTGTCACTTACTACACGACCTACTCTAGTCTTTCTTCTATTTCTTTCCACGAGTTAAGCCCTCCTTTCGACTATCTATAATTACTTTTCCATGTTTAATTCTTTTTCTCTAAGGATGGTCTTAGTACGAGCAATCTCCTTACGAACAGATTTAACTTTCATAGGATTCTCTAATTGACCTGTAGCTAATTGGAATCTTAAGTTAAATAACTCATTTTTTAACTCTATTAACTTACCATTTAACTCTTGTACAGTCATATCATGAAGCTTATTAGCTTTCATTAGCTTCACCACCCTTTTCCAATTCTTGACGTGTTACAAATTTACACTTTATAGGTAATTTGTTTATAGCAAGTCTCATAGCTTCTCTAGCTGTATCCTCTGGAACACCCGCTAATTCAAACATAACTCTACCTGGCTTTACAACTGCAACCCAATATTCTGGTGAACCTTTACCAGCACCCATACGAGTTTCTGCAGGCTTTTGTGTTACTGGCTTATGAGGGAATATTTTAATCCAAACTTTTCCCCCTCTTTTAATGTATCTAGTCATAGCAACTCTGGCAGCTTCTATTTGTCTTGAAGTAATCCAGGCTGGCTCTAGTGCCATTATACCAAAATCACCGTATGTTACTTTGTTACCTCTTTGCGCAACACCTGTCATTCTGCCTCTGTGCACTCTACGACGCTTAACTCTTTTAGGCATTAACATCGTCTGTATCCTCCTTCCCTAGCTTCAAAATTTACTTGTTTGCTTGTCCGTTATTTTCTCTTCTCTTGAAGTTATTTCTTTTATCATTTCTGTTATTTCTTCTGTCATTTCTTGGCTTTCTATTGTCTCTGTTGAAGTTTTTATCTCTGTTAGCTCTTCTTTGTGCCTTTACTTCTTCAGCAGTTTGAGGAAGAACTTCTCCATGATTTATCCAAACTTTAACACCAATTTTTCCGTAAGTTGTATCTGCTTCAGCAAATCCATAGTCAATGTTAGCTCTAATTGTATGTAGAGGAACATTTCCTTCATGGTACATTTCATTTCTAGCCATTTCAGCTCCGCCAAGTCTTCCTGACACCATAACTTTAATACCTGGTACTCCAGCTCTCATAGCTCTTTGAATAGCTTGCTTCATAGCTCTTCTGAAAGATACTCTTCTTTCTAATGAAAATGCTACGTTTTCTGCTACTAATTGAGCATCCTTTTCTGATCTTCTTACTTCGTTAACGTTAATGAAAACTGTTTTTACATCTCCAGATTTGTTAACTAATTTTTCAATATCTTTTCTTAAAGTTTCTACTCCAGAACCGCCTTTTCCGATAACCATTCCTGGCTTAGCTGTGAAAATATTCACTTTAACCTTATTATTAGCCGCTCTTTCGATTACAACTTTAGAAATTCCAGATGTATAAAGTTTGTTTTTTACAAACTTACGAATCTTGTTATCTTCGATTAAAAGGTCTGCAAAGTTTTTCTTATCCGCATACCACTTTGAGTCCCAGTCCTTAATAACTCCAACTCTTAATCCGTTTGGATTTACCTTTTGACCCATGCGTTATCCCTCCTTTTTAAGCTCTTTCTTTTAGTACTACATCTATATGACTACTTCTCTTTAATATTCTCATTCCACGACCCATAGAACCTGCTCTCCATCTCTTCATTGTAGGTCCTTGGTTAGCGTTAACTGCAGCTACATATAACTTATCTGCATCCATTTCGTGGTTATTCTCAGCATTTGCCTTAGCTGACTTAATAACTTTAGCAAGTACAGCAGCTCCTGCTCTAGGTGTATATTCTAAAACTGCTAATGCCTCATCAGCATTCATGCCTCTAACCATGTCCGTAATAGGCTTTAATTTTCTTGGAGATATACGTACATATTTTGCTATAGCTCTAGCTTCCACTTGGATAACCTCCTTTCGTTTATCTATCTTCTAACTTTTGATGATTTTTCATCACCAGCGTGTCCTCTGAAAGTTCTAGTTGGAGCAAATTCTCCTAATTTGTGTCCAACCATATCCTCTGTAACATATACAGGAACGTGCTTTCTTCCATCATAAACGGCTATAGTGTGTCCAATCATTTGTGGGAATATAGTTGACGCTCTTGACCAAGTCTTTACTACTTTCTTGTCGCCAGCCGTATTCATTTCTTCTATTCTATTTAAAAGTTTTGCTTCTACAAAAGGTCCCTTTTTAAGTGATCTACCCATTGTTAATCCTCCCTTCGGTATCTATATAAACCGAGGACTATGAGGCCAAGGTCCATCTTTCCATGACCTCTTTCCCTCTATTACTTTTGATTTCTTTTCTTAACGATAAATTTATCAGAAGCTTTGTTTTTCTTTCTTGTCTTGTATCCAAGAGCTGGTTTACCCCAAGGAGTAACAGGAGAAGGTCTACCGATAGGTGATCTACCTTCACCACCACCATGTGGATGGTCATTAGGATTCATTACAGAACCTCTTACTGTAGGTCTGATACCCATATGTCTCTTACGTCCAGCTTTACCGATTGTGATATTTTCATGGTCTAAGTTTCCTACTTGACCTATTGTAGCTTTACAATTAACACTAATATATCTAACTTCACCAGATGGTAATCTTACTTGTGCATATTTATCTTCCTTAGCCATTAATTGAGCAGAGTTTCCAGCTGATCTTACTAACTGTGCTCCCTTTCCTGGCTTCATTTCGATATTATGAATAACTGTACCTACTGGTATATTTTTAAGTGGTAATGCATTTCCTACTTTGATATCTGCTTCTGGTCCAGATACGATTGTGCTTCCTACTACTAACTTATTTGGAGCAACGATATATCTCTTTTCTCCATCTGCATATGTTAATAATGCAATGTTAGCACTTCTATTTGGATCATACTCGATTGCAGTTACCTTTGCAGGGATACCGTCTTTATTTCTTTTAAAATCTATAATTCTGTATTTTCTTTTAGCTCCGCCACCTTTATGACGAACTGTGATCTTACCATGTGCATTTCTTCCAGCAGTTTTCTTAAGTGGTACTAATAATGACTTTTCTGGCTCTTTCTTAGTTATTTCTTCAAAAGTTGAAACAGTCATATGTCTTACCGCTGGAGAAGTCGGTCTAAAACTTTTGATACCCATGCTTTTTCCCTCCTTTTTCTTAACGGTTTACTATTACATCATGCTTTCGAAGAATTCGATTCCATTACTATCTTGAGTTAACGTAATAACAGCCTTCTTTCTGTCAGCTCTCTTACCCATGTGTTTACCCATTCTCTTAACCTTACCAACTACCTTTATAAGGTTAACTTTAGCAACTTTAACTCCGAATACAGCTTCAACAGCTTGTTTTACTTCTGTTTTATTAGCTCTCATGTCTACTTCAAAAGTATACTTTCTATCTGCCATGCCATCCATACTTTTTTCACTGATAACAGGCTTTTTAATTACATCATATGGAGTTCTCATTATGCGTACACCTCCTCTATCTTAGCAACAGCTTCTTTAGTAACAATGAAGTTGTTATGGTTTAAGATGTCATATACGTTTAATGCTCCTACTATTGTAGTAGTCACTCCAGGAATGTTGCTAGCAGATTTGATTACCTTTTCGTCCACTTCAGGTAATACGATTAATGCCTTCTTGCCAGCTTTAACGTTTGATAGAATATTAATCATATCCTTAGTCTTAAATGTTTCTAATGCTAATTCATCTAAAACTATCATTTCACTTTCCTTAACCTTAGAACTTAAAGCAGACTTCATTGCAAGACGCTTAACTTTCTTAGGTAGTGTATATCTGTAGTCTCTTGGCTTTGGTGCGAATACAACTCCACCACCAACCCATTGTGGAGATCTAGTACTTCCCTGACGAGCTCTACCAGTTCCCTTTTGTCTCCAAGGCTTTCTTCCGCCACCTCTAACTTCCGCTCTAGTTTTAGCAGATTGAGTACCTTGTCTTTGATTTGCTAAGTAGTTCTTAACAACCTCATGTAATACACTTGCATTTATTTCAGCTCCGAAGATGTTTTCACTTAATTCAATGTCACCTACTTGTTGACCTGAAACATTGATTATATCAACCTTTGGCATTTCAATTCCTCCCTTCTGTAGCTAGATTTATTACTTAGCTTTTACACTTTCTTTTATTGTTACAACTCCACCCTTAGGTCCTGGAATTGCACCTTTAACTAAAATTAGATTTCTTTCAACATCCACTTTAGCCACTTCTAAATTTTGAACAGTAACACGCTCATTACCCATTCTTCCAGCCATTTTCATGCCCTTGAACACTCTTGATGGATAAGAACTTGCTCCTAATGATCCTGGTCCTCTGTGGTACTTAGAACCATGACTCATAGGTCCTCTTGATTGGTTATGTCTCTTAATTGGACCTTGAGTTCCTTTACCTTTAGAAGTTCCAACTACATCAATCTTAGCTCCAGCTTCGAAGATATCAGCTTTAATTTCTTGTCCTATTTCATATCCTGTTACATCATCAATTCTAACTTCTCTTACAACTTTCTTAGCAGCTACTCCAGCCTTCTCAAAGTGTCCCTTTTCTGGCTTTATAACTTGCTTTTCCTTTTTATCTTCAAATCCAATTTGAATAGCGTTGTAACCATCAGTTTCAACAGTCTTTACTTGAGTAACATGAACTGGACCAGCTTCAACAACTGTTACAGGAATTACAATTCCCTCTTCTGTGAAGATTTGAGTCATTCCTAATTTTCTTCCTAAAATTTGTTTCATTTGTTACACCTCCTAATTTTCTTACAGCGGATTACACCTTTTCATGCAATCATACTAAGTAGAGGCAAATCTATATAAACCTATATCTTAGTATCTACACTTTTACTATAATTTAATTTCAATATCAACACCAGCTGGTAAATCTAATCTCATTAAAGAGTCTACAGTCTTAGGTGTTGGGCTTAAAATATCAATTAATCTCTTGTGAGTTCTTTGTTCAAATTGTTCTCTAGAGTCTTTGTACTTATGAACAGCTCTTAAGATAGTAATGATTTGCTTTTCAGTTGGTAGTGGCACTGGACCAGATACCTCAGCACCTGTCTTCTTAGCCGTTTCAACTATTTTCTCAGCAGATTGATCTAATATTTTGTGATCATATGCTTTTAATCTGATTCTGATTTTTTGCTTTCCCTTGCTGTTTGCCATGTTATTTCCCTCCTTTTCATCGCACGCATTTTTTGCTCAAAACGTACAACGAGAACCTCGGTACACTCTTCCAGGTGTTTCTTATCTTTTAAAGAAACAGAGAGCTCACGAAATCCTGTCGCCCATTTCACTGAACGGACATTCTCCATGAAAATTTCCCCTTATTACAGCGGCAACCTTTCATTTCATTGCAGTCCTGCAAACACACTATTATAGTATAGTGCATCTTTCTATTTTTGGCAAGTATTTATTTGACTTTTTTTAAAAAAATTATTTAAAATATAGCCGAGTTAAACTCGGCTATATCATTAAACTTCAAATAATCAATTATTCGATGATTGAAGCAACTACTCCAGCTCCAACTGTTCTTCCACCTTCTCTGATAGCGAATCTTAATCCTTCTTCGATAGCGATTGGTGTGATTAATTCGATTTCCATTTGTACGTTATCTCCAGGCATACACATTTCTACACCTTCTGGTAATGCGATTGATCCTGTTACGTCAGTTGTTCTGAAGTAAAACTGTGGT
>NZ_JAOART010000006.1 GCF_025210435.1 Anaeromicrobium sp. | reverse complement strand
TCATATAATCTTGCAAACTATGGTTTAGAAATATCAGCTTAAAAAGATATTCTAAATTGGGTAATCGTTACAACCCACTACTGAAAAGTAGCAAAGCCTATGGAGTGTTATAGCAAACCAAAGTAGCTTCGGCAAAATGGGGCATTATGAAGTAGGAAAGAAACAAAATTTTTAATTTGTAGATTTTTATAGATTTTTGGTAACGGTATAAAATGAACAAGGACAATGAATTTATTAAAAAAGCTAATTTTATAGTATTGTTAGTTACATGGTTTATGATTGCAATAGTATCTGCAGGGTTTATAATAGAGTATTTAAAAGGAAACAGAAGTTTTACATATGTTGCAGGTATATTATCCGTTGGCCTAGTATCTGCCCTTATAGCCAATATATTATACTTAAAAGACCCTTCAAATAAACATATGAAGATTATAGCCTTCCTTGGCTTTTTTATAATGTATGCCTGGACTATGCTAACGGGAAAAACTCAAGTAACATTTGTGTTTATATTTCCCTTACTTACTTGCTTTTCCCTATACTTTGACAAAAGGTTTATCCATTTTTCCACTGGTTTAATATTTATTTTAAACTTATATTACGTTATGAGCAAAATTAAAATGGGATATGGAACTGCTCTAGATACAACTGTTTATACCATTCAAATTTCTACTATGATTATGTATATTGTTGCATTAAATGTGGTAGTTTTCATGTCTTCAAAATTCAAATCTGACTTAACATCAAATATTAAAAAAGTAGCAGAAGTTCAAAAGATAGAGCAGGATATGGTTAAGGATATATTAAAAATAGCTAAGATAGTAGATGGAAATGCCATGGAAGTTAATGATATTATAGGTAAAATCTCCATATCAACTAAAACCATATCAGATTCCGTAACTGAAGTATCTACTGGTGCTCAAAATACTGCTGAGGAGATTCAAGAACAAACCCTATTGGCTGAAGATATTCAAGAAAGGATAAAAAGTACATTTCAAATGTCTAAAGATATGGATGAAGCTTCTCATCTAACGGAGGATGTAGTTCAACATGGAATGAATATTATTAATAATCTACGTAAAAAAAATAAAACCCTTAATGAAAATAATCATAAAGTTCTTTCTATGATTAATGAATTAAACGAAGAGTCCAAAGGAATAAAAGAAATTACCCAAATCATTACTAATATAGCAGAACAAACTAATCTTCTTGCATTAAATGCTGCCATAGAAGCTAATAGAGTTGGTGAGGCTGGAAAGGGATTTGCAGTAGTAGCTAACGAAATTAGAGCCTTGGCTGAACAGAGTAAAGACTCAGCTGAAAAAATAACTCATACTATTAATAAACTGTCAAATAAAACTGAGGAATCAGTAAAATCAGCCATAAATCTTAAGAATATTAATGATGAACAAAATAATATGATTGTTGAAAGTGAAAATATACTTGTAGAAATCAATAAAAACACCTCTGGTGTTAGAAATAAGATACATTTAGTTAACGAACGAATAAACGGCATATTAAATACAAATGAACAAATAGTTGAGAAAGTAACTAATATATCTGCTATTGCTCAAGAGACTATGGCTACTACTGAAGAAGCCACAGCCATAGCCAATGAACACATAAATGAGGCAAATGAAGCCCAAAGATTAGTACAAGAATTAGCTCAAGCTTCTAACAATCTAAAAAAATATGCACAATAACAATGTATTGATCTAACAACTATCTTTACAACTGTAAAAAATATAGGAAATACAAAAAACTAACATGGCATATGAAAGAGCATACTTTGTGCTCCTTCATATGCTTTTTTCAATTTCCCTAGCCCATTTTTTAGCTTCCTCTAAATCCTTTTCCCTATTATTCTTAAGGGGATCTTGAAAATCTATTTGGCCCAAATATTTATTTTCACCTAAATCTTCTTTAAACCGTTCAAAGATCTTTCCCTTACCGCCTCCATGGCAACAAAACAAAGCTATATTCTTATTTTTAATATTGACCTTAGATAAAAAAGTTCTAAAGGCAGGCGCATAGGTCCATGCCCATACGGGAGTTCCCATATATATTAAATCATAATCATCTGGATTTTTATCTATACTTTCAATTTCAGGCTCCTTCTTTGTCATCACTTCCCTTCCACCCCAAACATATTTCATAAAACTACCTTTTTTAGGCTCCCTTAGGGGCTTTAACTCCAGTAAATCTGCTCCCATTTCCTTAGCTATTCCCTCTGCAATATATTTTGTATTCCCCTCAAAGGAATAAAATACAACTAATTTTTTCATTATTCTCCTCCTCATCTTATCCTATAATTACCATTATACCCACTTAATCTAATAACATTCGAAAAAAAATTAATATGTGTTTCAGGCATATTTAGTAAGGGTATTAACTAATAATAGAGTGAGTACTTATTATAATATGCCTACCATTAAGGAGTGAGAGACGTGAATGAAGTGATAAAAACTTTAACTAACCACAGAAGTATTAGAAAATATAAATCAGACATGGTAAATGACAAGGACCTAGATATGATCATAAATGCTGCTCAAAGTGCCCCATCTTCCATAAACGGTCAACAAATGAGCATAGTAGCTGTGAAAAATCCTAAGACAAAATCAAAAATAGCCCACCTATGTGGAGATCAAAAATGGATAGATGAAGGACCTGTGTTTTTAGTATTTCTATCAGATTTCTATAGGGCAAAAATAGGAGCAGAAAAAAACAATTTAGATTTAATAATAACACAAAACACAGAGTCCACATTAGTTGGTGCTATAGACGTGGGGCTGGCCATGGGAAATGCCATAGCTGCTGCAGAATCTTTAGGCCTTTCTATAGTTCCCATAGGAGCCATTAGAATGAATCCCGATGAAATAATAGATATACTAGATTTACCTGAGTATGTATTTCCCATGTGTGGTTTAGTAGTAGGATATGCAGATGAAGAATCTGCTAAAAAGCCTAGATTTCCAAAGGAAGCCGTATATCATGAAGAAACGTACAATAGGGATATAAAACATATAATAGATAAATATGATGATCAGGTATCTGAATATATGAAAAAAAGAACTAATGGTGAAAGTGATAGAAACTGGTCCCAAACCGTATCATCCATTTATAAATCCGTATACTTCCCCAAGGTAAGTCCTGCCCTTAAAAAACAAAAATATGAAAATAAATAAATCCAGTTTAAACTGGATTTATTTATTTAAAGTTATTCTTAGTGTTTCTTCCCTATTTTCATAGTTTTTATCCATATTTTCAACCTTTTCCATATTAGTTATAACCAAAGGAGTGATAATATCCTTCCCCATACTTTTTATATAATCCATATCAATCTCTATTATGGGTTCTCCCTTTTTAACAATATGACCTGGTTCTTTGATCCTTTTAAATCCTTTACCCTTTAACATAACCGTGTCTATTCCTATGTGAACCAATACCTGTAACCCCTCCTTTGTAGTTATACCAAAGGCATGATTTGTGGCAAATATTTGGGTTATCTCTCCATCACAAGGTGCTAAAGCCATATTGCTAGATGGTATAACTGCCACTCCATCTCCCAATAGTTTTTGTGAAAAGACCTGATCACTCATTTTAGTTATATCCACAATTTCACCTTCAAAGGGGGCCATAAGAATAATCTCTCTATTCTTTTTTTTGAAAAAATCAAACATTTTCATCACACTCCTATAAATATTCCTTGTCTAATTCCTTTGAGTCAAGTTTCCATGCAGCATCCTTATCTAATACAAATACCACATCTGGATGGAGTTGAAGGACTGATGCGGGAAGAGTTGGAGTTATTTTTCCATAGATGGCCTCATATATGGATTCTGCCTTTTCTTTACCACTTGCTAAAAGTACTATTTTTTTAGCCCTCATAATAGTTTTTATACCCATACTTATGGCCTTAGTTGGAACCTCCTCTATTGAAGAAAAGAATCTTGAGTTATCCCTTATGGTTTGCTCATCTAAGTTTACCATATGGGTTAGGGCTTCAAACTTAATATCTGGTTCATTAAATCCTATATGTCCATTTCTTCCTATACCTAAAACTTGAATATCAATGCCACCCTTATTTCTTATTTCCTTTTCATATCTTATACATTCCCTTTCTATATCCTCTACCATGCCATTTGGTATATTTATATTTTCATTAGGTATATCCACCTTATCATATAAATTCTTTTTCATATAAAAATAATAACTCTGAGGATTGTTTTTATCCAGGTTAAAATACTCATCCAAATTAAAGGTGGTTACCCTTTGAAAGCTAATCTTTCCACTTTCATAGGCCCTTACCATATGATCATACATGCCAATAGGAGTTGACCCCGTTGCAAGTCCTACTACACTTTCTGGCTTTAATATGATTTGACTTGCCAATATATTTGCAGCCTTTTCGCTCATTTCATCATAGTTATTAACACATATAATTCTCATTTAAACCACCTCATAAAAAACCTTTCCGTTTATTATTGTCTTTAAAATATTAATATCTTCATCAAATATTACTAAATCAGCACTCTTCCCCCTTTTAATGGTACCTATTTTATCATACATACCTATGGCCTTAGCTGGATTAACCGTTGCCATATTAACTACTTCTCTTATATTATATTTTGTATTATCTCTTATATTCTTAACTGCTTCATTAAGTTTTAATATGCTCCCGGCTAGGGTATTGTCTTCAAGTCTAGCACTATTTTCATCAACTATTACCCTTTGTCCACCTAACTCATATTCTCCACATTCCATAGATCCAGCCCTCATGGAATCAGTCACAAGTATGACCCTCTCTTTACCATTTATATGTATAAAAACTTCAAATAATCCCTTGTGAACATGTATAGTATCTCCTATTAGCTCACAGTATACATCCCTTGAAAATAGGGCTCCTAACACACCCGGTTTTCTATGATGAAGTCCAGACATGGCATTAAACACGTGGGTTCCATAGTTCACTCCATTTTCAATAGCCCTAATGGCTTCTTCAAAGGTTCCATTCGTATGTCCCATAGATAAAACTACATTTCCATGTTTTTTCATCTTATCCATAAATTCAAAATCCTCATCCATCTCTGGTGCGAAGGTTATTATTTTTATAATATCTAAATAATCCTTTATGAAATCATAATCAGGTTTTATTATATAATCCTCCCTTTGAGCTCCCTTAAACTTAGGATTAATAAAGGGCCCCTCCAGGTGAACCCCAAGTATCCTTGCACCATCTTTTATACTAATCCCCCTTATATTTTCAAGGGCTTTTTTTATACACTCCTTAGACATGCTCATTGTAGTTGGAAGATATGATGTTACCCCATTTTTAATTATGGTCTTTGATATTATAGATTGTGCTTCATAGGTTCCATCCATAGTATCATAACCACCAGAACCATGTATATGCAGATCAATAAACCCAGGACTAACATAGTTACCCTTAGCATCTATAATAGAATCCACATTAAATCTCCCAACTTCATGATTATTAACCATATTAACTATCTTTTCATCATAAATAAGGGCACTACCTTCTACTATTTCATCCTCTAATATTATCTTTCCATTTACAATAGCCTTCACATTAACCATCTCCATTTTATAATTTCTCTTTAAAATATGCTTTTTAAGCACAAAAGGACTATTATCATAAGTTGAAGTTTCCACTTTATCTCATAACAATAATCCTTACTAATAATCTTAATATTTAACTTTAACATTCACTTTTCTTAAAGAAAAATAATCTATAAACAATCCAATGACCTAACCCTATTAAAATACACTTCATATATATATCCAGTGCAGAATCCATATGAAAATTGAAAACTGCTCCCTTATAAAAACTGACCATTACCAACCAGGACCCAATAGCTGCCCATATTTGCCAAGATAACCTAAAGTACCCCTCTAAAAACCTCACGTCATAGCCTCCTCACATTAAAGTTAAAGAGTAACCTTCACTTTAACATAAACTTCATACTTTTTACTATTATATCCACTAAAGTTCATATTAATGCTCAGGTATAACATCAGCAGTTCTAAATAGGTCCACCATCTCTAGGTTGTCAACTCCACCAATTAAGACATATGAAAGAAATCAACTAGTCAGTTCTCTGAGGGATTTGGATTATTTTCGAGGCATGGTGAGGGAGCATATTAAACATATGTAAGCGATTCCATAACGAAGAAAATAATTCAAATAACCAGTGAAATGACTAATTTATTTTTTGAATATGCCTAACCCCTTAGAATTAAATTCGTCACAAAATTCAGAATTCCTTCTTATTCTTATTTATATGTTTATCAACTCAAATCTTTCCCTATAAAGTAACTTGCCTACGAAGGTAAATATATTGAAAATTTTTAGAACCCTGGAACGTCACAACATCCTATGCTACTCTAACATGACTCATGAACCTATCTACGAAGATTCACACTTTAGCATGTGACAGGTGACTTGGATGGAAAAAAATTTTAATACATTTTCCTGAAGTAGGCCCACACAAAGCAAGTTTATACACAATAACTCTATATCTCTTCCTTATCCTTTTTCCTCAAAGTAGTTCCCACACTAGAAATATTATCCCTATAATGATCTAAACTTATATAGTTTACCTCTTCTAAAGTTTTAATCTCTGACAAGGTACTTCCCCTATAAGGAGCAATCACTTCTACCCCCTGGGATTTTCTATTCGTCTTTACTTCTATTTCCTTTGTGTTAAATATAAGTACCTTATGCCTAGTACTTATGGCCACTAATTCCACATCTTCCTTTACTTCTAACATACGTACTAATTCACAATAATCAGGATAAGCATTAACTAACTGAGTCCTCTTTGTCTTAGTCTTATAACTTTCTATTGGAATCTTAGTACCCTTTCCATTTTTAAAGAAAAATAACATATATCCATCATAATCAATAGTTGTGACCATATATATGACTTTCTCCTCACCTTCAAGGCCCAATAGATTTTGAAGATAATCTCCTAGACTACTACTCTTACAATCCTCAATTTCATATACCTTCTTTTTATAAACCCTATGTCTATTTGTAAAAAGTAATAGTTCACACTTATTTGTAGTATCAATTTCCTGTACTATTTCATCTCCATCCTTTAGCCTTTGATCCCTATTTCCTCTCAAGCTTGCATGGGAGATCTTCTTTAAATATCCATCCCTAGTTCTAAATAACTTCAGATTATAATCTTCAATCAAATCCTCTGCCTTAACTCCTTCTATATGGTTTTCATGGATGATTCTTGTCCTTCTTTCCTTACCATATTTCTTTGATACCTGAGAGAGATTATTTATAATTATTCTCTTAATCTTTTTATCACTATTTAATGTTACCTCTAAATTCTTTAATTCCTTTTCAAACTTTTCAATATCCTTTGTTTTATTTAATATATACTCTTGGTTAAAGTTTCTTAACTTTATCTCAGCTATAAACTCAGCTTGAGCCTCATCCACCTTAAATCCATCCATTATATTTGGGATAACTTCCTTATCCTTCTTCGTTTCCCTTACGATCCTTACAGCCTTATCTATATCTAATAATATCTTTTCTAAACCCCTAAGTAGATGAAGTCTTTCTGATTTCATATCTATATCATAAACTATACTCTTTTTAATACAATCCGTTCTAAATTTGATCCACTCAAGAAGTATATTCCTAACTCCTAAAACCTTTGGATAACCATCTATTAAAACATTAAAGTTACAACTAAAACTATCCTGAAGCTTTGTAAATTTAAAAATCTTTAGCATGAGTTTTTCCACATCAGTAGATCTTTTCACATCTAATGTGATCTTTAATCCCTTTTTATCTGTCTCATCCCTTAGATCTGTAATCTCTTTAATCTTTCCATTTTTTATTAAGTCTGCTATTTGATCTATAATAGTTTCCACGTTGGTAGTGTAGGGAATCTCCACTATGTCTATGCAATTATTCTTCTTGTCATGTACATATTTTCCCCTTAAATAAAAGGTTCCCCTTCCTTCCTCATAGATCTTTCTCATGTCCTTTTCCTTATATATAAGCTCTCCACCTGTGGAAAAATCAGGAGCCTTTAAATAATCTATCAGATCTATATTTTCATCCTTAATAAGTTCTGTAGTGGCCTCACAAATTTCCTTTAAATTAAAACTACATATACTACTGGCCATACCTACGGCAATTCCTAGGTTTGGATTTACCAAAATATTTGGAAATGTTGTAGGAAGGAGTGTAGGCTCATCCATGGTATTATCATAGTTTGGCATAAACTCCACCGTATTTTTCCCTATATCCCTAAAAAACTCTTCACATAGGGAATCTAGCTTTGCCTCTGTATATCTGGCAGCTGCAAAGGCCATGTCCCTTGAGTAGGTCTTACCAAAGTTTCCCTTACTATCTATATAAGGGTGCATCAAGGCCTCATTTCCACGGGTTAACCTTACCATAGTTTGATATATGGCCATATCTCCATGGGGGTTTAGCCTCATAGTTTGTCCCACAATATTGGCTGATTTTGTTTTTCCACCCTTTAATAATCCCATCTTATACATGGTATATAAAAGTTTTCTATGGGATGGCTTTAAACCATCAATCTCAGGTAGTGCCCTAGATACAATAACTGACATGGAATAAGGCATATAGTTAGTCTCTAGGGTATCTATTACACTCATTTCTCTTATATTATCTATCATAGGTTCTATTTTAACTCACGTCCGATCTATCTAAATACTTGTGTCCATACTCATTTATGAACTCTTTTCTTCCTAGAAGGTTATCTCCTAAAAATAACTCAAAGGCATCCTTTGTGGCCTTAGCATCGGCTGGTGTTACCTTCACTAGCCTTCTTGTATCAGGACACATGGTAGTCTCCCACATCATTTCTGGTTCATTTTCTCCAAGTCCCTTTGACCTTTGAATCTTATACTTTCCCCTTAATCTCTTTAATATCTTACTTTTTTCACCTTCCGTATAAGCAAAGTGAGTATTCCCCTTACTATCTGTAATCTCATATAATGGAGATTCGGCAATATATACATATCCCTCTTCTATCATAGTAGGAGTGAGTACATAGAGCATAGTTATGATTAGACACCTGATTTGATATCCATCCACATCGGCGTCCGTACATATTATGATCTTATTCCAAGTCATCTTATCCATATTAAAATCTGTAAATTCCTTTAGATGCTTTGACTTTACTTCCACACCACATCCTATGACACGAAGTAGGTCCATAATAATATCATTTTTAAAAATCTTTTCATAATCAGATTTAAGACAATTTAAAATCTTACCACGAACGGGTATGATAGCTTGAAAATTTGCATCCCTACCCATCTTAGTACTACCAAGGGCCGAATCTCCCTCCACTATGAAAAGCTCCCTAATGGTTTTATCCTTACTTCTACAATCTACAAATTTCTTTACCCTATTACTAATATTATCAATCTTCTTACTCAACTTTTTACGCACATCTATACGGGTTTTCTCTGCCTTTTCCCTACTTCTTTTATTAACTAATACCTGTTCTAATATTTTATTTGTAGCTATTCTATTTTCAATAAAATAAATATCTAGCTTTTCCTTTATAAACTCATTCATGGCCTCTTTTATAAATACATTAGTAATGGCCTTTTTCGTCTGATTTTCATAGGAAGTTATGGTACTATAAGTATTGGCAACTAATATTAAACTATCCTCTATATCTTGAAAAGTAACCTTCTTTTCTCCCTTATTGTACTTTCCTTCCTTGTTTAACTTTTTATCTATGGCATAGACAAAGGCATTTCTAACGGCCTTATCTGGAGCACCTCCATACTCTAGGAAGGATGAGTTGTGATAATACTCAAGTAAATTCTTCTCATTATTAAAAGAAAATCCAATCTCTACTCGTACCTTGTACTCAGGTTTATCTTCTCGATCCCTTCCACTAGTCTCTAGCTCAAAATACTCCATATCTGTAAATCCCGTATCTCCACCATACTCTATTACATAATCACTAATACCATTTTCATAAAGATAGGTGAATTTCTCACCACTTTCCTCATCATTTAATATGAATGTAATACCCTTATTTACAATGGCCTGTCTCTTTAATACCCTCTTAAAAAAATCAAGACTTATATCTATATCATTAAAAACCTCTAAATCAGGCTTCCACTTTATCCTAGTTCCCGTATTTTTAGAACCTGACTTTTCCTTTGTATACCCTTCCTTAGTACCTGTCACATTATCTCCCTTTTTAAAGGAAAGATTATATTCATATCCATCCCTAAGGACTGTAACGTCCATATACTCAGAAGCAAATTGTGTTGCAGCCGTACCTAAACCATTTAATCCTATACTAAACTGATAGTTGCTACCAGAATTATTATCATATTTTCCACCACCATAGAGGATACAAAATACTATTTCCCAATTGTATTTTTGTTCCTTTGTATTCCACTCAATGGGAATACCTCTTCCAAAGTCCTTTACCTCTATGGATTTATCCTTAAATCTCGTTACCTCTATGATATTTCCAAAGCCTTCAGCTGCCTCATCCCTACTATTTCCTATGATCTCCATCACCGTATGCTCACAGCCTTCTATGCCATCACTACCAAATATAACTCCAGGGCGAAGTCTTACCTTGTCCTTTTCCTCAAGTGTTGAAAGACTGTCATTCCCATAATCATGTTTCTTACTCATACTTCTCCTCCTGCTACCTTATCTCTATAATCTTTCAATAACCGTATTATACCATCTTTCGAACTTTAATCAAACATCCGTTCTGCACAACGTAAAGAACCATTCAAAATCACAATACCTTTGAATGGTTTCTTTAATAGATTATCATATAAATCCAATCTGTGTAAACACAAACTAATCCTATTATGATAACTCTATGAAATTTTTATACTAAATTTTAATCTTATATGGATTTATGAAATCTTTCTCCATACAGTAATTTGCCTACGAAGGTAAATATATTGAAAATTTTTGAAACCCTGGAACGTCACAACATCCTATGCTACTTGAACATGAGTCATGAACCTATCTACGAAGATTCACACTTTCGATTGTGACAAGGACTTGGGTGGAAAAAATTTTCAATATATTTTCCTGAAGTAGGCTCACATAAAGCAAGTTTATAAATATGAAATCTATACTTAAACTTTAACATTAACTTTATATTTCTTTAAATGTTAGATTTATCCACTGTTTTAATGGCAAATCTCTTTATTTTTTTTGTTGTGGTTTTTTCAAATTCATTTTCTCGAATTCTGATTTCCTTAATATTTTTATAATATGGAATAGTATTATTTATGGCCTCTATATCCTTTTCTAACTGTTTTTTTGGATCTTCAATTTCATTAGATGCAATATATTCATTATCAAGATAGACCTCTGCAATAATATTTGTGTCTGTATCTATCCTATCCCCTTCACAATAAACTAAAACTTCTTCCACATAAGAAATATTTGAAATAAGCATTTCCAGTTCTTCAGGATAAATATTTTTACCATTTCTAAGTACTATTAGGTTCTTTTTCCTTCCTGTAATATACAAAAATCCATCATCATCAATTTTTCCTATATCACCAGTTCTGAACCAATCACCATCCATAGTTTCTTTAGTTGCCTCTTCATTTTTATAGTATCCTAGCATTACAGTCTTACCCTTTACTAATATTTCACCATCGTCACTACTGGTAAGTTTGTCTATCTTTACTTCACAACAGGATAAAATCTGTCCTATACTACCATCTCTAAAATAGTCATTTCTGCAAACAGAAATAACAGGTGAACATTCAGTAATACCGTATCCATTTAAGACATTTATACCAAAATCCCTAAATCCCTGTATATATTTAGGATCAAGTGGTGCTCCACCACATATTATGAGCTTTAGATTTCCTCCAAATCCATCAATTACATTTTTGAAAATCTTTCTCCTAATATCAATACCTATTTTAAGTAATAAATTACTTATTTTAATAGTCCTTCTAAGTAGACCAGCCTTACCACTTTTATTAGCCTTATCCCATATTTTCTTGTACATTTTTTCTAAAAATAGTGGAACCAACATTAAATCTGTAGGTTTATAACTCATAATATCCTTTGAAACACTTTTCAAACCCTTGTTAATACAGACTTTAGTTCCCAAGTGTATCATGGATAAAACTCCCGCTGTGAATCCAAAGGTATGATGGATAGGTAAAATAAGGACTAAAGTCTCATGTACCGTAACATGTCCTAATATACCCACCGTATTAGCAGCCAGATTTCCATGGGATAACATTACTCCCTTACTTACACCTGTTGTTCCTGAAGTATAAATAATAGCAGCCAATTTATTTTCATCTATTTCATTTTCCATATACTCATTATGGCCTTGTGACACCAATTCATTACCCGTTTTCATAAGGTCCTCATATGATAAAAATCTATTATTATCCCCTTTACCATCCATATGAATAAAGTACTCTATTTCTGGCACTTGGTCCCCAATTTCTTTGATTATGTTTGAATGTTTATGGGAATATACAATTGCCCTACAATTACTATCTATAAGTGTATTCTTTATTTCTTGTGCTGAAAGCTCCTTATCTATAGGTACTATCACATTTGAACCATTGACAGTGGCAAAATATGTAACTATCCATTCATAACTATTCTCACCAATAACAGCTATATGACTATCCTTTAAACCCATACTATAAAATGCCGTTCCTAAGGAGTTTATATTATCTTTTAATTCCTTATAAGTTACCTTCTTTATATTATTCCCTTTTATTCTATATTCAAAGGCCGTTTTATTAGAATATTTTGATGAAGCATTTTCTATGAGCTCTTTTAAATTACTTATGTTGTCAACTTTATAAAGTGGATAATTGGAATTTTTCATCTAGAAAATCGCCTCCTACTCATATTTATCCGTGCCGAGTTTGGCATCTTCACTGTGAACTACTCTCCACTTACCTAACGGTTGAAGTGGGAGCTTCTTGGTCAATAGCACCAACGTGCCAAGTTTACCCAAGCTAACAAGGTCGCACCGGCCTCACTTAAAATTAAATTATTTATATAATATCTTATGTTAGGATAATTTATTTTATCATTACCCTGTTCCTTTCAATAAGCGTATTATACCATCTTTTGAAATAGAATGAAATATGGCCCCTGTACAATATAAAGAACCATTCAAAATCATAAAACCTTTGAATGGTTCCTTTATGCTCATTAAAAAAAACAAAATGGTCAGGTTACAAAGGATTTTTCATTAAAGTTATCCATTAACTTTTACTTTAACTTTATTAAGCACTAGTTTCTGTGTTAATAGTAAATCTCTTTATTTTTTTCGTTGTAGTTTTTTCAAATTCATTCTCTCGAATTCTTATCTTTTTAATGTGCTTATAATGGGCAAGGGTACTATTTATATGATCTATATCCTTCTCTAACTCTTTTTTTGAATCTTTAATTTCATTAGATTCAATATACTCCTTGTTAAAGTACACCTCTGCAACAATATTTGTGTCTTTATCTATACTATCCCCTTCACAATAAACCACAACTTCTTCCACATAAGGAATATTTGACACAAGCATTTCCAGTTCTTCCGGATAAATATTTTTACCATTTCTAAGTACTATTAGGTTCTTTTTCCTTCCTGTAATGTATAAAAATCCATCCTCATCAATTTTCCCTATGTCCCCTGTCCTAAACCACTCACCATCCATAGATTCTCTAGTTATTTTTTCATTTTTATAATATCCTAGCATTACAGTTTTACCCTTTACTAATATTTCACCATCATCACTACTAGTAAGTTTATCTATCTTCACTTCACAACAGGGTAGTACCTGGCCTATACTACCATCTCTAAAATAGTCATTTCTAAAACCAGAAACAATAGGTGAACACTCTGTAATACCATATCCATTTAATATGTTTATACCAAAATCCCTAAATCCCTTTGTATATTTAGGGTCAAGTGGTGCTCCACCACATACTATAAGCCTTAGATTACCTCCAAATCCATCAAGTATATTCTTAAAAATCCTTCGCCTAAGATCAATACCTATTTTAAGTAATAAATTACTTATTTTAATAGTTTTTCTAAGTAAATCAGCCTTGCCACTTTTATTGGCCGTATCCCATATTTTTTTATACATTTTTTCTAAAAATAGTGGAACTAATATGAGGTCTGTAGGTTTAAAATTTACCATATCCTTTGAAACACTTCTTAAACTCTTGTTAATACATACTTTAGTTCCCGAATGTATCATACATAAAACTCCTGCTGTAAATCCAAAGGTATGATGGATAGGCAAAATAAGGACTGAACTCTCATCTACCTTAGCATGTCTTAAAGTCCCAACCGTATTAGCGGCTAGATTTTGATGGGATAACATTACTCCTTTACTTACACCTGTTGTTCCTGAAGTGTAAATAATGGCAGCCAATTTATTAGGATCTACTTCATTTTCCATATAATCATTATTACCCTGTAAAATTAATTCATTGCCCTTTTTCATTAGGGTCTCATATGATAAAAATTTATTATTATGCCCTTTACCATCCATGTGGATAAAGTAATCTATTTTTGGTACTCCATCCTCAATTTCTTTCATTATGTTTGCATATTTATGTGAATATACCACTGCCCTACAATTACTATCTATAAGTGTATTTTTTATATCTTCCACTCCTAGGTCCTTATCAATAGGTACTATGACATTTGAACCATTAACAGTAGCAAAATAGGTAACTATCCATTCATAACTATTCTCCCCAATCACAGCTATATGACTATCCCTTAGACCCATACTATAAAATGCAGTTCCTAGAGAGTCAATATGTTCTTTTAATTCCTCATAGGTTACCTTCTTTGTTTTATTCCCTTTTATTCTGTATTCAAAGGCTGTTTTACTAGAATATTTTGATGAAGCATTTTCTATGAGCTCTTTTAAATCACTTATATGATCAACTTCATAAAGTGGATAATTGGAATTTTTCATAATAGAAAGCCATCCCCCGTTCTATTGTATTCTCTATTTTAAGAAGGACAAGCCCTAGTAATATGTACCATAATCTTGTCCTTTATATATTAATATGAAATTCTATGTCACAAATTATTACTGCATATATTTTTTCCTAATTTCTTCAACTTTACTAACTGGAAGTTTAGCTATCTTAGCTATAGTCTCTATGTCTAATCCCACTTCCAATGCTCTGACTACTACTTCAATTTCCTTTTCAACTCTACCTTCAGTTTTAGATTTCTCTTTCATTTCTTCTAGCATAAAAGCATTATTAGCAACCATAGTTTCTACCTCCTCTTTACTAGCATTTAATATATTTTTAGCCTGCTGGGCCACATATTTTCTCCTTGATTTTGTTTATAATTATTACTTATATTATATCATTTTTGTTATTAATAGATAAGCTTATACATGAAAACTCTCCTCTAAAGAATTTTTAAAAGGGAGTTTGTATTAAGGTTATCCACTAACTTTTTTAATTAGTTCCCTTGATGTATAATTATAGACATTAGATATTTCTTATAAAAGTCTTATAGGTTACTTATAATGGATAAATACTTACTGCTATATTTATTTTTAGTTTCTAAATTTCAAATAATATGACCTTTTTAGTTTTCATCTATTAACCTCCCTGCTATTCGGAAGGCTCTACTTATATCAAAACTATTTGTTTCCTTATAGATTTCCTCTTTCTGACCTCCTAGATTAATACTCCTTATATATACATTTCTCAAATTATTATTGCTTTTCACATTTGTAAATCGCATATATCTATTAGTAGGATTTGTTGTTGTAAATATTATAGAAGCTGTATCTAACATTTCTAAAGGTCTTAAATTATGTGATGTGAAAATTAATTGCCCTTTCCCATTTTCATTGATGATTTGTAATATTTCTCCTAATAGATATTCAAATATTCCTGCATCAAGCTCATCAACTACCATACATACAGAAGGATTATTAAACATGGTGATTAGTGTACTTAATATTGATATGAACTTTTTTATCCCATCTGATTCATATTTTAATGGTACTTTTACTTTATCCCTTATGGAAACTAATTCTATTCTTATGCCTTCTTCGCCATCTTTAGTCAATTGCTTACCATAATTTTCTACTCCAATATTTAATCCAGGTATAATTGTTTCTAGGACAATATTCATTTGATTAATAACCTTTGATACAAGTTCATATACTTCTTTTTTAACTACTGATGGTTTTAATAAACCAATGCCTAGATCACCTTGAGTTGTTTTTTTATCATCTTTTAATCTAAAGCTCAAAGGAATCATAAGATTCAAATTTATAATACCTGAGTGATTATTGCTAAAAATAAACAAGTTAATTTTAGCATAATGCTTAAGTCCTTTAATTAACTTTGTGTATTTATCAAATTCTTTACAGTTGTTAATAATTGTTTCTGTCTCATTACTAAATATAAAAGATGTGAAATCTTTTTCAGATAACTTTTTGGCTACCCCTAAATTAATATGGACCTCAGAATTATTAGATGTAAGTAATTTGAAGTTCTTCGCTGGTCTAAACACTTCTTCATAACTTATATCATAATCTATTATGCCTGCTTTTTTTGTCCATACTCCATCTATAAGTTCCTTAAATGATAAATTTTCTTTTATTATCTGTGCCTTGTTTTCTTCAATTCTCTCTATATGTATTTCATAATATGCTATACTCTTATTCGCAGGAGTACTTACTTCAAACACAATCTTTATACATGCTTTCTCTGATTGACTAAAAATGAAATCTCCCGTATTCTTAGGTAATTCATTACCACTCATTATATGCTTTAAAATCCACATTGCATCAACTAATGCTGTTTTACCTGAGCCGTTCTGACCATATATGCCAATAATTTCAGACCTATGGATTTTATTATCTGACCTAACATGATTAGGAAAAGTAATTGTTCCCTTCTCAACATTTTTAATATTTACCAATTGTACCTGTTGAATACGAACAGTCGTATTTTCCATAAGACTCACCTCCAACTCGATAATACCATATAATTATGTACATGTAAATCTGACATTGGGTACAAATTGTTTCATTTTTAATATATATATGTTTAATATTAAATAGTATTACCTATAAAATAAATGATATTCAATGCTTGATGAAAAATTTAACTAATTGCACTTTTTTTAAAACAAAAAAACTAGGAATTTATCTCCTAGTCATTTTAGATCTTCTTCATAATAATATTTAACCAATATTCACCTTCTCTACCTGGTCTTACATCAGTAGTTTTGAACATCTCAAGGATTTTAAATCCACCTACTTTTTTAATTAGTTGTCTAAAACTTTCTTCATTATAAAAGTTGAAATACCTTCCGTTTTTCATTTCTTCCCTATCACCATATTTAAAGGAAAGATAAAAAACCCCTTCATCCTTCAATGCTCTAGCACAGTTTTTCATTACCATATTAATGTCTATCCTATTTATATGAAGCACGGATGCACAAGCCCAAATGCCATGAAATTTCGACACATAGGATATTTCTCTCATGTCTTTTACAAGTACTTCTTGTCCTATTAGTTTACTAGCTGATTTGGCAAGTTTTTCTGAGTAATCTAGGGCTGTGACTATGTATCCTTGGTTTTTAAAGTAAAGGCTATCACGACCAGAGCCACAGCCTAGGTCTAGGATTGAGTTGTCTTTTATAAAATATTTTTCAAATCTGTCATATAGATTTGCCATATCTGCATTTAATGTATTTTCCACAAAGGACTCTGCATTTTCATTATAATATTCTTTAATCATCTCTTCTCTCCCGCTACTTCTTCAATCGAATCTTCCTCTGATGTTTTTTTATCATAATCTAATCTTATTACAGCAATTGCCATTCCTATGTATATAACCGTCATAATATTACCTAAAACCATCTCAGACATAGCAATATACTTACTTATCTTACTTGTTGACACTATATCGCCATAACCTATAGTATAAAATGTAGCAAAACTATATAACTTGAAATTAATTTGTCTTTCTTCATCATCATCAACATAATTTTTTATATCGCTTATATTGAATGCTAATCTATTATCCTCTTTATATATAATTGCAGTTTTATTAAATTTTCCTTCAAAATCCATTTCTGTAATATAATATTGAATTCCGTTCACATCTGCTTTTGATCTCATAAGATGATTCGTATATTTTAAATTGTTAATCTCATTTAACAATTTAAATCTACTAAAATTATATAAATACACTTTGCTAAATGGAATAATATCATTCTGAGCAGGCTCTAAACACTTCTCTATAAACAATACATTTGAGTACTTTTTAAATAAATTTGCCTCACACCTAAAAAAACTTCCGTAGTCGTAATACATTGATTTAAATAAATTCTTATGTTCTATTTCTCTTATACAATATACTTTATTAGTATTTTTTCTAACCAAAGTAATATAATGATTATCTGTAATATCGTATAAAGAACTATAAAACAAAACTATACTTACACACAGAAAAACGTAAATACCTATTAGTACAAGTGCTTTTTTGCAAAAAGATTTTTTAATCATATATATATGTATTTTATATGCGTGTAGTAAAGCCATACTTATATAAGCAGAAAAAAACACTATAGCTATTATTAAATTAGTTGTAAACAGTATTTTTACTCCAATATCTATTAATTCATATTGAAAAATATTAAATGTTAAAATCTGTTCATATCCCGGGAAAAGAAATTTTACTATTATCCCTAATAATATTAATATTGGCAATACTATATAATAAATTAACATTTCTAATATTTCATCTAATTTAACTATCGGCTCTCTCAAACATGAATATATTATTCCAAGTTCTACATTAGTTAACAAATATACAGACATTATGCTGTATAACATATCATTCGGACTACCATCCAAACTGTTATTTAATAATTCAGTTGACCCAACAAGCCATATAACAGTCCATATGGCAAGTTTTATTCTTCTATATACTATTTTACTACAATTGAAATTTCTATTAACTTCTTTATTGTAGTAATTCTTTATAGATTTAAAATATAGAATTAGGTAAATTCCAACAACCTCCACGGGTAGTAATCCAATTTTTTCCTCTAATCCATAATAAATATTTGCACATACATACACTGAAATACTTAAAATGTATATCAACAATTCACTATTTGTTTTGATATATAATTTTTTCTTTCCAAATTCTGAATTTATTCCAACTCCCTTACACCTTATAATGAAAATTATAGAAAAAAATATAGATATTAGGCTGGCATATTTTAGTATATTAATGCTTAGAAAATCTGTTAGATATTTTCTATTTAACAAATATACTATTATAATAAAAGTATGAGTTACTATGAACCATAAATACTTGAGCTTATTTCCGTTCTGTTTTATTTTATTAAGAGATGGAAATGATATAATAACTCCCTCGTGATCAAATTCCTTAGTGGTAGCACCAATTAATGCTACTACTAATATAATAGTCAATGTAATAAACATAGCATCAACCCCTATTCTTTTGTATTTCTCTATATTGCTTATAATCAATAGTGTATTTTTAGCATCATACACGAAGTTTTTTCATCTTCTCTATCATAAAAAATAAAATATAGTAACCTATTCTACTCTCTAAATGTAATTGATTTTAAAATTAATCTTGGCTTTTTCATAAACTCTCTTATTGACCATATTTCAACTTCATTATTATCATAAATAACTTTAATATTATCTCCATCAATTCTTATTAAATAATTGTTAATATTAAATCCTTTATTTTGATAATCTTTTCTATCGACCAACTCTGAATTTTCAGTATACCTTATTAATTCTAAATATAACCTGTATTCTTCTTTTGATTTTATACATAGTTCATCAGCTTTTTCCACATTTCTAAGTAAAAATAAGCTAGTATACCAAATAGGATTTGGAGCAAATTTATTAATGCCTATTCTTCGTTTTAACTCTTGCCATCTTTTCAAATTAATTTTCACATAAATTTCATGAGACTCTTTAGGTAATTCTTTTATTTGATTTCTTTTAATATATTCTATGTTTTCTACCTTTCCATAGTATTTCACACCCTTTTGAGGTTCATATAAAGCCACATATTTAATACCGTTTGTCAAATTAATTTTATTCGCTGGGATATGATAAAAGTTATTCTCCATATTAGCTTTTAGTTGCTCTTTCTTCTTCACCACACCAACTAAAACATCTCTCTGATTAAAATAAGATTCTTTCAAATCATTTTCTTCACCTATAGCATTTACCTTTTTATTATAGGCTGTAATTCTCGATTCACCTATTAATTCATCTAAAAGTTCTTCCATTATACTTGTACTATTAGGCAAAAATGGAATCCCCCCTATATGAACTTTATCTATACTCTTATAAAATTTGTGTTTCTTATATAGTTCTTCATTATCATATGGAAATAAAACAAAAGCTCCAAATATTGTTCTATATATTTTTTTATCCTTACTTTCGTGCAAAACCGCATCCCTATATCTATGCATAGTATTAATATCTTCATCTTTTGGCCTTTTAACATTAACTTTTTCACCATCTATATTCACAATATCGTCTTCAATTTTATATTTTGCATCAAATATGTAATCATATGTATTGGGGCTACCTTCTTTATTTATTCTAAACACATTATCTGGCTTTTGGCCTACCGTTTGAGAATCTACATTCGTGTTATAGGCAATAGTAAACTTTTCTTTAGTTACAGGATGTTCATAAGTGGCCTTTGCTTCTTTCCCCTTTTTTAAAGTAACAAATATTCCATTATTATTTATTTTGATCATGTTACTACTCACTAGATTAAATTTTTTCCTAAGAATTGAATTAATCTTTATAAAGCACCAATATTCATATAAAGTAGCCAAGTCTTTCATTGACATTCTAAATAGATCACTCTCTATACTAAGGGCTTTATTTAGCATTAAATAATACTTATAAACATTCTTATATCCAGGTGCCATTCTCATAACTAAAGAAAAAGATTCTGTCATGTTAAAGTTACTAACTTTATTAAAAAAACTAGTTTTTATTAAAATATTCATTTCTCTTATCATTTTATTAATATCTTCTATAACTAAGGCATCATTGGCTCTTTTAAGATTTTTATATCTTTTCTTTAATCTTTCTAATTTTTCAACTATAGTATTAAGTATATATTTTAAAAACTGATTTTCATGAGTGTTAAATGTAGTTATTTTCTTACTCTCTAAAGCCTTTATGGGAACTATTTTTTCATTTTTCCTAACTATATGATGGCTGTTGCGTTGTAACCATTTAACTGTCTCTTTGCTACTTCTTTTAATCTTATGATATGGTAATATATTATCTTCTCTTTTAAGGCTATGATGAGGACTTTCTATTATTATCCTAATATTTTTTATAAGTTCTTTGTAAACACACTTTAATATACTGTAGTATTCCGAAAGGGTATTACCATCTTTCTGACTTATGGCCATATTAAAATATGTCTTTTTTAGAAAATCAAAAGACATATTATATATTTCTTCATTTACATCTCTTAATATATTTTTATAATCCTCTTTATAGTTAATTTTCTTTGGAAAAACTTCAATCCTTAATAATAAATGTTCTACTCCATTAATTTTTATTCTAAATTCTGAAAGTCCAATATCACTTCCAAAATTAATTACACCACTCATAATTCTTTTACTCTCTGTTATATAATCTATCTCATTTCTTATATTAGGATTTTCATGATAGACTTCTATATTATGGCCTTCCATATTCTCTATGATAATTTCATAGTTTTCATATTCATAAAATGTAGCTTTTTCAGGTTTTATTTTTTCCTCTAAAGTTCCATTTAAAGCTTCAATATAATAGCTATCTTTAAATACTTCATCATCATAATAAAAATTATCTTCTACCTTTTTCCCCTTTATTACAAAATCAATCTTATCTGTTTTTATATGTAATAATCTTTTATTTTTATTGCCAGAAGGTTGTAAATCCATCTCTTTCAAATCTCCTAACCATTTGAACTATCTTATTTCCACTATTTTTATAATTATTAGTACCTTTCATATGCTTATTCATTTTCTGCCATACATTGTTATCATGTTTATCAATTTTTCCTTCAAATTCTGTTAAAACTTTAAATATGTCTATTAAAATATATTTTATACTTGTGGTTGATCCTTGAAGTCTTGGTAACACCTTTTGCATAATACAATAATCTAAGGCTTCTTCCATATCCATTATCTGATTTTTAACTGCATATGTAACGTAAAATATAATTTCATCCCTCACTCTATATGCAAAGTGCAATCCATTTTCTTTAAGACATTCATTTATCTTTTCTATAGACTCTATTACTTTAATTGCTATTTCTTTATATTCATATACATCTTTAATTCCAATAAATTCTGATACCATTTCTTTATTTATAAGTAATCTAGGGACTTCATAATCATCTCTTAAATTATTAAAATCCACCTTTAAATCCACTTCATTAAATTCTATAGTATTAGCTCTATCCAAAACTTTTTTACTAAAAGGAAATGTAGTTTCATCCATATTTACAGTCCCTATTATGTATAAATTCTCAGGAATAGTTAAATTTCCATATTCTACATAAGAGTTTTTATCTTGTCCAAATACTTCTTTCCTTAATAGTTTGTCTGTTAAAACCATATCTCTATCTTTGTATCTTGTTTCCATAACAGATAATATATCACTAAAATAATATTCTACTCTAGCTAAATTCATTTCATCTAAACATACAAAATATGGTTCATCCTTCCCCTGAGCTTCTTTAATAATCTTTGTTAAAGGACCCACTTGAAACTTATCCTCTATATTCTTATATCCTAACAAATCAGAAGGATCTGACCAATCTGGTCTAACTGGAATTAAAGTATATCTTCCATTTTCACTATTAGCACCTAAACTCTCAGCAAACAACTTCACCAATTTACTCTTACCTGTCCCAGAAATTCCTGCTAATAATACGAAGGGTTTAGTCTTTAAAGAAAGGTATAGATTTTTTATTGTATTTTTATCATATGAGAATCCCTTTGAGGTTATATATTTATGTACATGATTTATTATTTCTTTTGAAGGAATTTCATCTTTTATCATATTGCTCTCCAACCTTTCTTTATAGTAAATATCTAATTTACTCATGAGTATACTTTTAAGATCCTCTATATCTTGATTATCTATACTAGACCAAAGTTCTTCATTAAATTTCAAAGTTTCTTTATTATTTATATTTTCTTTTATTAAAAAACCCTTATTATTGTATGCTTTATATGGATTGCCTGACATCAATGTCTTTACTTTTTCCAAGGTCAAATTGTTAATATTCTTTAATATGTCACTATCAGATTCTTCTATGACAACTTCTTTGTATTCTCTATTAATATAAAATAGCCTTATTCGTTCACATAATTCATTATAGTCCCCATGTCCTTTCTCATCTGCTATTTGCAACATTTTCAATAATAGGACTAATTTATATGACTTTTTGTACTTACCTTTTTCTAATTGATTAGCAGGTCCTACAAAGTCAAAAAATTCTCTTTGCACTGGCTCTATCTCCTTTGCATATAAATATTTTTCTTTACCTGTTGCATAAATTTTTATACCACTCATCAATTCACTTGGTACATTGTATTTTTTTCCTTTAGGAACTTTCTCTATCTCATTCCAAACTATTGTAAACCTTCTTTTTAAATAATCACTTATATCTTTACTACCACTATGAATAATTTGCAAATTCTCTTCTACATATTTTGATCGCCCTGTCTCGCGAAGCCTTACCAAGAATGTTTCTCCTTCAAAATCTAATGTTATTTGTATGCTTTTATTAGATTCCAAATTTTCATCTGGTAGTATTTTTAATATACTGTAGCGATATTCTTTAGGAATTGTTAACCCATATCTAAAAAACGAAGTATCTATGTTTTTTATAAAAATCAATTTTCTATTTTCTGACATTATTCCAACACCTCTGTTTGCCTATACTTAAACCCTACACATTCTACAAAAATAAAGATCACTAAATTAAGTGACCTATTTAAATAACGATAATATTTGATCTAATATACCTTTTGGGGCATCTTTAGTTAAGTTCTCTCTCTTCTCATTTAAAACATTTCTTTTATTGTTATTCTCATACTCTACTTTACTTTCTTTATTTAATCTTTTATTTATTTTTACATTTTCATATTTACTCTTAGATTTTGAAGTAATATCATAATTTTTCCTACTAGGTAATTGGCTCTCCTTTGTAGCTGCAACTTCACCTAATATGCCACCATCAATACTATAATACACCTTCAACTCTTTTTTAGCCCTAGTTAATCCCACATATATTAATTTCTTAGATTCATTTTCCCTATTTGATAAGCCCTCATAAAATCCACACATGTATATGTAGTCAAAATCTAATCCCTTGGCACTGTGGATAGTAGATACTTTAACTTTATTTTGATCATATTTAAAATTCTTTTTCTTAGAAGAATCCTTGCTTACTGGATAGTATGGGATTTTATTATTAATCAGGTTGTATTCTATCTTTCCTAGTTGATGTTTACCAAAATATAGTATACATATGTCTTTGTAATCTACACCCTTTTTTACTAACCCATTAATATCTGTGACTATCTTTTCCACTTCCTCATTTAAACCCTCACATTTTATTAGTTCTGGCTCTTTTCCATTTCTAAGGCTAGATTCAGGATTTATAAAGAAATTACTGTCTTCCACATCTTCACTTTTATCTACAGAACTATTGGAAATAAAATTGTGGGCAAAGTCTAAAATTTCTTGAGTATTTCTATAATTTTCTCTCATAACTATAGATCTTCCACTAGCTTTTATACCTACAGATTTTAATGTGTATTTTCTATTGTATAAATTTTGAGCACCATCGGCTCCTAGGACTAAATGGGAATGTTCTGGATTTCTTAGGATCTTTACTATGAATTCAAGCCACTCCTTATCCAAATCTTGTCCTTCATCTATTAAAATGGCATCATATTTATTTAACTTTTTAAAGTCATCCTCTGATATTTTTGAAATGTTGTCTGTTATCTCCTTATCCTTGTATAATCCTGAAGGCATATCTAATTTTTTAAATATGCCATTTATCCAATCATGAAAATGCCTTACCTCTAAATTAGGATATTCTTTCTCACCAATGGCATTTTTTAAGTGACTGGCTAAAACCGTATTATAGCATAGGGTTAGTATACTCCAGTCCTCATGAACTTGTGCTAGATGTTTAGCTCTACACACAAGAATTACTGTCTTTCCTGACCCTGCTACACCTCTTATTACCCTGTGGCCATATCCTAATCCCTTGGCATATTGCTCTTGCTGTACATTCATAACCTTAAATACATGGGAATCATCATCAAATAATTTTACTTCTTTAAATAACATTCCCCTGATTGTATCAATCTGTCTTTCTTCTAAGTACATATCTTTAAACTTATAAGGTATCATAGAAAATAGCTTCTTTAACAAATAGTCTTTATCCTGGCTATCTTCCATATGTTTTAAATCATCTTGGAATATAATGCAATCCTTATCTATAGTTTCATCTAATTTGTTATTTGAAAAACTCTTTTTAGTAATCCTTGTAAAAATCACACCATGACCATAATTAAATAATGGTTTTCCTTTGTATTTAGGATCTTTTCTTTGTAAATATTCATCCTTCTTTAATAAATTTACAATATTCCACATATAATTTCTTGCTTGTTTTTGTGGATTATCTGTAACCCCAATCTCTGTATTTAATTGGTATTTATCCTTATTAGCTTTAGATATGGACCCTATCTGCCAATCCTTTATTTCTAAGACTACCAAACCTAAATCAGGGCCTACAATTATAAAGTCTGGATGCTTTTTTTCTACTCTTAATTCATACCAAACTATATAGTCCTTTGGAAGCAACTCTTTCAAAATTTTGAATACTCTTTTTTCTCCAGCAGTAATATTATGTAGTTTTGATATGTACTCTGGTATCATTATTGCCATAATTTATTCCCTCACTTTTAAACATATTGTATTTATATTATAATCCTACAAACTGTAGAAATTTGTCTATTCTTGTTTGAGTTTCAATTTATATGATGATTTTTACCGTATTTACTCATAAAAAGGATTAAACATACCTATAAACATTAAAATAAGATAGCCCTTTAGCTATCTTATTTTAGCTTAATTCTTCCTTTTCAGTTTTAAATACATTCTTTTAAATTTTATAGAAGAAATATGATAAAAATGGTAAAATATAGAATATGTTTACTATATTTTTTGTAAGTTAGATATGAATGAAGGGGATTTTAATTTGGCCTGGAATTTAGATTAATGTCTTTACAAAATATTAAAGTAGAATTCAAAATATAATACTGTTTGTATTTATGAAGGAGGATTACCTATGTTTATTGTAAAAAGAAAAGGATTAGTATCTATTTTAGTTTTCATAAGTTGTATTGCTTTTGTATGCAGTTATAGCTATATATCAAGTAATGCAATGAGTCAGAAGGGGGAAAATCTGAAAAAAACTGTTGAAAGAGGAATTATATATGACAGAAATAAAAAGGAATTAGCTACAAATATGAGTACAAGCACCATATGGAGTAAACTGGGTCACTTATCTAATAGTACAAAAGTCCATGATGAATCTAAAGAGCCCTTAAAAGTAACACTAACTATTGATGAAAATATACAAAATTTTACTGAAAAGGCCATAGACAACGCCCTTGCCAAAACAGAGTCAAAAAGGGCAATGGCAATAGTTATGGACCCTAAAACAGGTGATATACTTGCAATGTCTGTTAAGTCTAGAGCTGATTTAAACAATCCAGTTGAACCTATAGTTGGTGAAGAAAAGGACAAACTGTACAATGAAATATGGACAAATCCAATGATAAGAGATACATATGAACCAGGTTCTACCTTTAAACTTATTACGGCGGCTGCATGTCTTGAAGAAGGTATTGTTAGTCCAAATTCAACTTTTACATGCAATGGTTTTTCAGTTGTTGAAGATGAGAAAATAAATTGTTGGAGGCACTACAGACCTCACGGTGAGCAATCATTTACAGAAGGAGTACAAAATTCATGCAATCCTATTTTTATAGAAATTGGGCAAAAGCTAGGAAAAGAAAAATATTATAAGTATTTAGATTCCTTTGGATTTACTAGTACTACAGATATTGATTTGGCACAAGATAGAAAATCTTTTATACAAGATAAAAATATAATAAGTCCTATCGAATTTGCAAACATGTCATATGGACAAGGCATATCAGTAACTCCCCTTCAACTAATCAGTGCTATTTCAGCCATTGGAAATGATGGAAAACTCATGAAACCTAGAATAGTAAAAGAATTAGTTGATAGTAAGGGAAATATCATAAATAAATATGAGCCTAATATGGTTAGGCAAGTAATATCTAAAGAAACTGCTAAGGAGCTAGGAGACATAATGGAGAGTGTTGTTTCCCATGGTTCTGGCAATAAGGCTTATATCCCAGGTTATAGGGTAGGTGGAAAGACTGGAACGGCAAATAAGTTAATTGATGGAAAGTATGTAGAGGGAAAAACTTATTCATCCTTTGTATCATTAGCCCCTGTCAATGACCCAAAGTTAGGCGTATTAGTGGTAATAGATGAACCACAAGGGTTTAAGTTTGGAAGTTTAACTGCTGCACCAGCAGTAAAGGAAATCATGCAGAATACATTAGCATATCTTGGTGTAAAAAAGCAAAGTGAAAAATTAGGGGTTCAATAGAATTAGCATACCCCTACATATATTTATGTTAAAGATATTAACCTTAAAAAAAGGGTGTTTAAAAAACTTTAGTTTTCCATTAGTAATAGGGCTATTTGCAAATAGCCCTATTACTATAATGACCTTTTAGTAATGATACATAATTAAAAAATAAGGCGGTCATTTTACTACCTTATTTTAATCCAGTTACTTGTACTATCCTTTTGAATCCACTTCTTTTACTTCTCCCTTTTTCGCCTTAAATGCCGCCTTTCAATGGCAGCATCCATAGCTGCTCTCACTTCTTCTACTGTTGGTTCATTAGAACTTGTCTTTTCCATTTCATTTCTACACTTCATTTCTAATCTTTTCATTTAAGACCCACTCCTATTCACCTATTAATTTTGCTCTTTTCCTTTCTACTATTACTACCATGCTTATCATGGCCTTTCACTTATATAGATAGGAAATCTATAATTTTTTTGACAGATTATTTTTGTTTTATAGCTTTTTTATTTTCTATCCTTTCTTTATTTCTCTACTCTCATATAATTTAATTAGTTCTTATATCCTTGCCCCCTATAGCCTTAGTAGTAATGGATTTAGATACCCTATGATGAAGAGATCTTTAATCTATACA
This sequence comes from Anaeromicrobium sp., assembly GCF_025210435.1. Lineage (GTDB taxonomy): Bacteria > Bacillota > Clostridia > Peptostreptococcales > Thermotaleaceae > Anaeromicrobium. The sequence continues at coordinate 1,775 of NZ_JAOART010000006.1, read as the reverse complement.
GGGTGGTGAATTGGACAACGGCTACTCCTCCCCCTGTAATTCTAAAAAAAAAAGAATTACAGGAGAAGGGTTTTTACTATACAGTAACGGAGCCTATGGTATCCGTATACCCTTTTTCTTATTTGAGTAATTATTACCTTATTCGAAAACATCCTCTCAAACCTGCCCAGGCCCGATTACCAGGTATGTGTACCAAACATTTGAGGATGCCCCACAACGGAGCTGCACTTAGGCATATTCAAAAAACAAATTAGTCATTTCACTGGTTATTTGAATTATTTTCTTCGTTATGGAATCGCTTACATATGTTTAATATGCTCGCTCACCATGCCTTGAAAATAATCCAAATTCCTCAGAGAACTGACTAGTTTATTTCTTTCATATGCCTTATCTGGGAAATGCCTGTATTGTTTCCCCTAAAAACATATACAGGCCCATGCAGCTCTAACCTGCGACTAAACCATTGGTACGGTAAGTTGTTTTATCGTGATTCCTTTAGTCACCTCATCTAAACATGGGTATTGTCCAATGAGTTCACCTGCCAGCTTTCAACACGTCAATATTTTTTATAGTGGAATTGATTAACCACACTTTATTTAACTATCACTTATATAGATAAAAATTTTTTATATTTTTGGACTAATATTTTTTACAAAAAAATAAAAAGACCATAGGACTTATCCATATCCATCAGATCCTTTAAACTTTCATCAGAAATGTCATCTCTGAAAAATCTTACTTTTTTACACACTAAAAAAAATCCATAGATTAATCTATGGATTTTTTAGCTAATAGGAAGTCTATAGATCAACCTACAGACCTTTTATATATTAAATTATTTTCTTACTGAATTAATTCCTTTTTCATTTTTTCTATTCTTTCTCTTGTCAATCCAGTTGCTTCCATCTGGTATTTTCATTATGCATAGGGGTATGTGAATATGCTAATAAAAAAATTTTAGTAAATTGAATAGATACTCACATCATGTAAATAATTTAATTGAACCTATCTAAATTAATTATTCTTTTACTTAATTATTGAAGAAGGTTCTTCTTTATCTCTTCAACTTCTTCTACAGATAATTTTGAAATTTTAGCAGCCATATATACATCCAAGCCTAATTTTAATGCCTCTATAGCTGATTCCTTTCTACCTTTTTTTATTCCTTTTTTTATTCCTTTTTTTATTCCTTTTTCTATCCCTCTTTCTTCTGCACTACTTATCATATTTGCCCTTTCATGTAAGGCTTTTTCTCTTGCTCTATATAGTTCTATGGTCTTTGGGTCACTACTTAAATATTCTAATCTTTCCTCTACTTTCTTTATATCCTTATCCATATCCATCAGCTCCTTTAAAGTTTCATCAGATATGTCATCTCTGAAAAATGTCATCCATCTTTGCATATAGTTGGCATGATAAATGCCATATCCATTTTCTAGTGAACTATCCTCTATTTACTCACTCATTACTAGTTTGTTTTCTCATATTAATTTCTTAATTCTCTAATTTTATCTACAGGTAATCCTGTTTTACTGGAAATAGTCTCGTCATCTAATATATCTAATAATTTTTTTGCGATTTCAATAGCCTTTTTTAACTCACCCTTTTCTATGCCTTTTTCTATGCCTTTTTCCATTCCTTTTTGCTCAAAATGCTTTCTTCTTATTTCATCTACTGTCATCTTTAATACACCCCCAATTAAATTTTTATATTCTTCATATTTTCTTTCTAATTCTGGGTCTTCAATTAAAAATAAATACTCTAGCAGATCTACT
>NZ_JAOART010000080.1 GCF_025210435.1 Anaeromicrobium sp. | reverse complement strand
GGCAAGAAAAAATAACCCCTTTAGGGGTAGCCTGAGAAGGAAAGCGGTTGGCAGACCTTTCAATGTGTCTTAAGACACGGCGAGCAACATGCCCTTCTAGGGCTAAAGCAAACCACCCGTTCGACGGGTGGTCATGATTTGTGGATTTTATTGATTATTCAGAAAATTTGTGGATAATGCTGTGGGTAATGTGGAAAAGTTCTGAAAACTTTGGAAAATGGACAAAGTTATGTGGATAAGTTTTTAGAATATTGTGGAAAAAATGTTAATATAACTATTATATGCTGGCAATAAAGGAAATATGACTAAAAAATGAAAATAAAAAAAGCAGTTTGGAAATCCAAACTACTTGTTTTCTTCTACGTACTTAACGATGTCTCCGATGTTTTTGAATCCTTCAGCTGCTTCGTCAGGAACTTCCACATCAAACTCATCTTCAATAGCCATCATGATTTCAACAGCATCTAGAGAGTCTGCATCTAAGTCTCCCATTAAAGAAGTTTCTGCAGCGATTTGTACATCATCGTCTAATCCTAATTGATCAATAATAATTTCTTTTATTTTTTCGAATACCATTTTTGTTACCTCCCTAAATTATGTAACTTTTTTTAATTCAAATTATAAACTTTTAGACTATTTTATCATATATGATATAAAAATACCATATATTCTAGGAATAATAAAGCTTTTATTTCCTTTTAAAATTTTACCAAATAAATAGGTAAAAGACTACTATTATTTAGGTGAAAATCTATAAAGGTAGTAAGATATATAAGATATTATAGATTTCTGGTGTATAAACTTGCTTTATGTGGGCCTATTTCAGGAAACTATATTGAAAATCTTTTCCACCCAAGTCCTTGTCACAAGCGAAAGTGTGAATCTTCGTATATAGGTTCATGGGTCATGTTGGAGTGGCATAGGATGTTGTGACGTTCCAGGGTTCCAAAAATTTTCAATCGTTTCCCTTGTAGGCAAGTTACTGTATAAAGAAAACTTAGTGTTGGGAAATCTATATATATAATTTACAAAAAACTTTTACTTAATTCATGGTAGAAAAAACTAATTTAGGAAGTTTTCCCAAGTCTCGTATAGGGAATTCAACTCATCCTTTAGGTCGTTCATTTCCTTGTGTATTTCTTTGCTTTTTTTGGCATCAGAGTATATTTCTTCCTTACACATTTCCTTTTCTAAAAATTGTATTTTTTCTTCCACTTGTTGAATTCTTAGTTCTAAATTTTCTTGTGCCTTTTTTTCTTTACGTTCTTGCTGTTTTCTTTCCTTTTCCTTTTTTCGATCTAATTTCATTTGAGTTTTAGTTATAGTAGGGACCTCTTCCTTTGCACCTTCATCTAATAGGGCCTTTTTTTCTTGGTAATAATCATAATTTCCCAAATATGTTTCCATTTTGTCCCTATTTAAAACTATTATTTTGTTAGTTACTTTATTTAAAAAGTATCTATCGTGAGAAATTACTAACACGGTACCATCATAATTAGATAGGGCTTCTTCTAAAACTTCTTTAGATGAAATGTCTAAATGGTTAGTAGGCTCGTCCATAAGGAGGAAATTAGCCTTAGATAACATTAATTTAAGTAATGCCAATCTACTTTTTTCTCCACCACTTAAAGTGGAGATTTCTTTGAATACTTCTTCACCTTTAAATAGGAAAGAACCGAGTAAACTTCTAACTTCTGTTTGACTTCTTTTGATATTTTCATACCAAATTTCATCAATTATAATATTAGATGTATTTAGATCAGACTGCTCTTGGTCGTAATATCCCAAATTTACATTATGGCCTAGGACTACTTTACCCCCATATGGGATTTTACCTAATATGATCTTTAATAAGGTAGATTTTCCTACTCCATTGGGTCCTATTAGACCTATCTTTTCACCCTTGTATATGTCAAAGTCCACATTTTCAAATATGAGATTTTCATCATATTGTTTTTCTAGACCATGGGCCTTTAGTACTTCAAAACCACTCTTTATTTGAGTTTCAAAGGTTAATTTACTTCTATCATTAAAAGATAAGGGTTTATGAATTAACTCCATATGGTCTAATTTTTTTTCACGGCTTTTTGCTCGTTTTGCTAGTTTTTCTGTACCATGTTGTTTAAAACGCCTAATTATCTCTTCTTGTTTTTCTAATTCCCTTTGTTGGTTTTCATATTCCCTTAATTTTTGTTCATATAGTATTTCCTTTTGTTTAGAATAAAAGGAATAGTTTCCATTATAAGCAGTAAGTTTTTTATTTTCAATTTCATAGATTTTGCCTACTACTTGATCTAGGAAATATCTATCATGGGAAATCAATAAAACTGTACCCTGATAGGACTTTAAAAAGGACTCTAACCATTCTACTGCTTCCATATCTAAGTGATTAGTAGGTTCATCAAGGAGAAGTATATCAGGTTTTCTTAAAAGTAATTTAGCCAGCTTCAGACGAGTTTTCTGACCTCCACTTAAATGAACTATGGATTTATGGTAAAAACTTTCATCAAAGCCTAAACCTTTTAAAATACCTCTTATTTCACTTTTGTATGAATAACCGTTTCTTTTCTCAAATTCTTCTGATTTTTGAGCATAAACATTCATCAAAGAGTTAATCCTATCATCATTAGGATTTTCACTTATTTTTGCAATTTCCTTCTCTAAAAGTCTGATTTCATCTTCCATATTAATAAGGTCCTTAAACACTTCTAACATTTCTTCATATATGGAATTATTTGTATCAATAAGATCACTTTGCTTTAAATATCCTAAATTAATATTCTTAGACATATACATTTCTCCATTATCATAAGGGAGAAATCCACATATGACTTTAAATAGGGTGGATTTTCCAGCTCCATTAGTTCCCACTAAGCCAACTTTTTCTCCCTTATTTATAGAAAATGATATGTCCTTTAGAATAGTATCTACACCAAATGATTTGGTTATATTATTACATGATAAAACTATCATAGATATCCTCCTTAATATTGGGTAAAACAATTTATACATCATTATATTTTATCAAAAAATAGGCAAAATAAAAACGAAAGTATATTTTTTTTGAAAATTAAAGTAGATTTAGGTATATGAAAAAAATAAACTAGCCAGTGAAATGACTAATTTATTATTTGAATATGTCTTAAAAAGGAAAGGGACAAAAAATGGCCAAGAAATAGGGCTAAAGGGCCTCCTCAGTTTGACTATTTATCTATCAAATGTTATAATTCAAGAAAAATCATGTATGTGAGGAAGATGGTAATGCAAAAAGGAAATACAAGAATATCAATGGCGGTTATACGTAGATTGCCTAAATATAGAAGATATTTATTAGAACTTCTAGATAAAGATATTCACAGAATATCTTCTAAAGAGTTAAGTAAGATTATAGGCTTTACTGCATCTCAAATTCGTCAAGATTTAAATAACTTTGGAGGATTTGGACAACAGGGTTACGGATACAATGTGGAAGAATTACATAATGCCATAGGGAAAATATTAGGTCTTGATCATATGTATAATACTGTAATAGTTGGAGCTGGTAATATTGGTCAAGCAATTGCTAACTATACTAATTTTGAAAAGGCAGGATTTAAGCCTAAGGCCATGTTTGAGATAAATCCTAAGCTTATAGGTTTAAAAATAAGAGATATAGAAATAATGGATGCGGATTTATTAGGCACATATATAAAGGAAAATAATGTACATATAGGAATTATATGTACTTCAAAGGAAAAAGCACAAGATGTGGCTAATGTGATGGTACAAAGTGGTATTCAAGGTATATGGAATTTTGCACCTACAGATTTACAAGTGCCAAACAATGTGGTTTTAGAGACGGTACATTTAAGTGAGAGTTTATATACCCTATCCTATTTATTAAAGCACCAAAATGAAGGGGAAGACTAAGATAGTCTTCTTTTTAGGTATATGAAAAAAATAAACTAATTTATTTTTTTCATATGCCTTAGTTAGGCACATTAATAAATAGAAGGGTGTTCAAAAAAAAGTACACTGTACGGAAAATAGTACACGAACACTGTGAATACACTGTGTCAAAAGAAAAAAAGAAAAAAATGCTGGGAAAAGTGTGCGGGAAACCGTACACTTTGTTAATTTCTTTAATAAGTATCTTGCACAAAAGATGTCGAAAGTGGTAGAATAGGTGAGGAAAGATTTACTGAAACAGAAAACTTTTTAATTTTAACTCACTTAAAAACAGGAAAAAACTAGACTGTATGGTTGGAATTGCAAAGGTTGTATCAGAAAAGCTTTTTTGTCCAAATATGTCAATTGAATTTGAAAATTCTATATAATTGGCATGAAATGTGCATAACTATATTTCGGCCTGTGAAAAAAATATCAAATAATTTTTAATATATAGAGGAGGGAATTACTGTGCAATTCAACTTAACCAAAGAACAAGAAATGGTTAGAAAAATGGTAAGAAGCTTCGCAGAAAACGAAGTAAAGCCATTAGCAGCAGAGGTAGATGAAACTGGAAGATTTCCAATGGAAACTGTAGAAAAGATGGCAAGATATCATATGTTAGGAACTTTCGTTCCAACTGAGTATGGTGGAGCTGGAGCTGACGAAGTTTCATATGCAATCACAGTAGAAGAATTATCTAGAGCATGTGGTACAACAGGAGTAATTTGTTCAGCACACAGTTCACTATGTGCATGGCCAATAATGAAGTTTGGTACAGAAGAACAAAAGAAAAAGTATTTAGTACCTCTTGCAAAGGGAGAAAAATTAGGAGCATTTGGTTTAACTGAACCTAACGCTGGTACAGATGCAGCAGGACAACAAACTACTGCCGTATTAGATGGAGACGAGTGGATTCTTAATGGATCTAAAATATTCATAACAAATGGTGGAGTTGCTGAAACTTATGTAGTAATGGCAATGACTGACCAATCTAAAGGAACTAGAGGAATCACTGCGTTTATCGTAGAAAAGGATACTCCAGGATTTAGCATTGGTAAGAAAGAAAAGAAATTAGGTATTAACGGATCTGCTACTACAGAGTTAATATTTGAAAACTGTAGAATTCCAAAGGAAAACCTACTTGGAGAAATCGGAAAAGGATTTAAAGTTGCAATGATGACTTTAGATGGTGGTAGAATTGGTATCGCATCTCAAGCATTAGGAATTGCACAAGGTGCTTTAGACGAAAGTGTAAGATACACTAAGGAAAGAGAGCAGTTTGGAAGACCTCTTGCTAAGTTCCAAGCATTACAATTCGAAATGGCTGACATGGAAACTAGAATTCAAGCAGCTAGACATTTAGTGTATAATGCAGCTTGGAGAAAATCTAAAGGATTATCTTACAGTAAAGAAGCAGCTATGGCTAAGTTATTTGCAGCTGAAACTGCTATGTATGTAACTACTAAAGCTGTTCAATTACATGGTGGATATGGATACACTAGAGAATATCCAGTAGAAAGAATGATGAGAGATGCTAAGATTACTGAAATCTACGAAGGAACTTCAGAAGTTCAAAAGATGGTAATCGCAGCTAACATTTTAAAATAGTAACGGATAAGATGAATATAGTTTAGATAGGAGGAAGAATCATGAAGGTAATAGTTTGTGTAAAGCAAGTTCCAGATACAAACGAAGTTAAAATAGATCCTGTAAAAGGAACGTTAATTCGTGACGGAGTTCCAAGTATATTAAATCCAGATGATGCTAACGCATTAGAAGAAGCATTAGCAATGAAGGATAAGTATGAAGATGTTAATGTAACAGTAATCACTATGGGACCTCCACAAGCAGAGGAAATGTTAAGAGAGTGTATAGCTATGGGAGCTGACGATGCTATATTATTAAGTGATAGAGCTTTCGCAGGAGCTGACACTTGGGCAACTTCTAACACAATAGCATCAGCTATTAGAAAAATTGGAGATTACGATGTAATTTTCGCTGGAAGACAAGCGATCGATGGAGATACTGCACAAGTAGGTCCTCAAATTGCAGAAAGATTAGGAATCTCTCAAGTAACTTACGTTCAAGACTTCAAAATTGAGGGAGAAGAAGTTACAGTACAAAGACAATTAGAAGATGGATATGAAGTAATAAAGGTTAACAAGCCTGTATTATTAACTGCTATCAAAGAATTAAATCATCCAAGATATATGTCTGTAAAGGGAATTTACGGAGCATACAACAATGATTTAACAGTATGGTCATTAAAAGACTTAGATGTTGAGAAGCATGAAGTAGGATTAGATGCATCTCCAACTAAAGTATTCCGTTCATTTACTCCAGAACCAAAGGGTAAAGGTGTAATGTTAAAGGGAACTAACAAAGAAATGGTAAATAGTTTAATCTTAAACTTAAAGCAAAAGCACGTAATCTAATTTAGGTGAATTGTTAGTCATATCTAATTAATAAGGAATTGGAGGGTACGAAATGGCTGTTGTAGTATTACAAGATAAATGTAAAGGATGTTCGCTTTGTGTTAAAGCTTGTCCTTTTGAAGCTATAGAAATGGTAGACAAAAAAGCAGTATTAAAAGATAATTGTACTGCATGTGGAGCATGTGTTGAGGCTTGTCCTTTCGATGCTATCATTAAAGAAGAATCTGATGTTCCTAAGAAGGATTTATCAGGATACAAGAATGTTTGGGTATTCGCTGAGCAAAGAGCGGGTAAAATCATGCCTGTTGCTATGGAATTACTAGGAGAAGGTAGAAAGTTAGCGGACGAAATCGGATGTGAGCTTTGTGCATTAGTATTAGGTAATAACATTGCAGACTTAACTAAAGAATTAACTGCTTATGGAGCTGATAAGGTATACATTGGTGAGCATGAATTATTAGAAAAATTCACTACTGATGCTTATACTAAGGTAATCACAGATGCAGTTAACGAAATTAAGCCAGAGATCATCTTAATGGGAGCTACTCACATAGGAAGAGACTTAGCACCTAGAGTTGCAGCAAGAGTTGATACTGGACTTACAGCTGACTGTACTAGACTTGAAATAGACCCAGAGGATAAGAAAATTAAGCAAACTCGTCCAGCATTTGGTGGAAACATCATGGCTACTATCGTTTGTCCAAACCATAGACCTCAAATGTCTACAGTAAGACCTGGAGTTATGGATAAGGCACATAGAGACGACTCTAAAACTGGAGAAATTATCAAGTTAGACGTTAAATTAGAGAAAAAAGACGTTAGAACTGAAGTTTTAGAAATCGTTAAAACTGTAGGAGAGTTAGTTTCATTAACAGATGCAGAAGTTATCGTATCTGGTGGACGTGGACTTGGAAAAGCAGAAGGATTTGACTTATTAAAGAAATTAGCTGATAAGTTAGGTGGAGTAGTAGGATCATCTCGTGCTTGTGTTGATGCAGGATGGATTGACCATGCTCACCAAGTTGGTCAAACTGGTACAACAGTTAAGCCAAACTTATACATTGCATGTGGTATCTCAGGAGCTATCCAACATTTAGCTGGTATGCAAGAATCTGATATCATCGTTGCTATTAACAAGAACGAACATGCTCCAATATTCCAAGTTGCTGACTTTGGAATCGTAGGAGACTTATATGATGTAGTTCCTATGTTAATTGAAGCTCTTGATAATGTTGATAACATTGTGGAAGCTTTAAAGCAAACTGCAGCTACTGCTGAATAATAAAAATAAAAAAAGGTAATTGCATCTGCAATTACCTTTTTTAAAAATAATTAATAATGAATGATTAAGAATAATTCTTAATCATTCATTATTAATTATTCTCAAGTATGATATAATATCAATAACTATGTTTGATGGGTGAGGTATATGGCAAATTATTATAGTGAAATAAACAACATGATAAACAAATTAATACAAAAGATAATATACTATGATACTAAGGGATTTAAAGTAGGTAAGGATAAGGAATTAGGCCTTATCCACATATACATACTAAGATCTATAGGACTTGGGAATAAAAAGATATATGAGGTCATAGAGGAAATAGGTGTAGATAGGAGTTTGGTGGCCACATCATTAAAAAAGTTATCTACCTATGGTTATGTAATAAAGGAAAAGAGCATGGAAGATAAGAGGGCTTATGTACTCAAGTTAACAGAAGAAGGGGTAGGGTTATATCACAAAACTTGGGAAATTCAATCGGATATATTAAAATTCATATTAGAGAGTACCACTTTAAATGAAGAAAAGGCCATACTAAAATTTTTAAGTAAGATAAATCAAACTACATTTGATAGTAAAAAGGAAATGAAGAACTATTAACTATATATAATTAAAAAAAAGATACCTAGTAAATAGGTATCTTTTATATTTGAAATTACTCAGCAACTGGAGCGTCTACTGGACAAACATTTGCACAAGCTCCACAGTCGATACAAGAACCAGCATCGATTACATATTGACTATCTCCTGCACTGATACAGCTAACTGGACACTCAGGTTCACAAGCTCCACAGTTGATACATGAATCATTAATTACGTAAGCCATAATAAAAATCCTCCTTATGTATTAAAAAAATATTTTTCTTGATTTCTGTATACATTGTACCAACTACCCCTTGAATAAACAATAAGAAAAAGAAAAAATATGTATAAAAATGATAATTTATAATGATTATCATTGTATATTTTTAGTTCCCCAAGTCCCTTATAGATGTATATCTATTGGCCTAAAAATGATAAAATTATAGAATAAGAGCTTAGTTAAGCATATAATATGAAAATAACTTATGGGTATGAAAAATTGTATACGGGAGAAAAAATATAATCATATAATGGGAGTTGATTAAATGAAAGTGTATGCACTGGTGGGGAAGAGTGGAACAGGAAAGAGTTATAGGGCCTTAACCCTATCCTATGAAAAGAATATAGAGGCCATTATAGATGATGGACTGCTTATAAAGGGGAATAGAATATTAGGAGGAAAATCAGCTAAAAGACAAGCCACAAGTGTGACAGCTGTTAAAACTGCTTTATTTTTAGATGATAATCATAAAAATGAAGTTAAAAATAAGATTAAAGAATCAAATTTAAAATCCATACTAATTCTAGGGACTTCTGATAGGATGGTTCAAAAGATTAGTAAGGCCATTGGATTAGATGAAATTCATGAATATATATATATATAGATGACATAGCAACTAAGGAAGAACAAGAAATGGCTAAAAAGCAAAGACATATCCATGGGAAACATGTAATACCTGTACCTACCTTTGAAATTAAAAGGGACTTTTCTGGTTATTTCATAGATAAATTAAAAATTTTCAAAAAACGCAAGGATAATACTATGGAAATTTCAGAAAAATCTATTGTTAGACCAACCTTTAGTTATAGGGGGAAATATACTATTGCAAAAAAAGTAATCATAGATCTAGTTAGTCATGTGATAAATGGTGAAAAGGAAATAGGGAAAGTCTATAAGATAAATACAGAAACTACCAGAAATGGCATTATAATTGACATTGACCTATCTGTATATTTTGGCAACCACATAAAGACATTAATGGAAAATTTACAAAGACATATAATAAATGAAGTAGAGTCCATGACAGCCTTAAATATAGTATGTGTAAATATTAATGTAAAAGGTATAAAAATCAAGAAATGAATCTAAAACTTTTATATTTTGCAATATTCGGCATCATATACAAAATACCTGGAAAGATTTGTTTAATAATGTATTTACTTTTAATTTTTCCGGTGTTATAATGTCCTTGAATTAAGAAATGTTAGACAAAATAGTTAAATACAACCATAGAAAAGGGGCGTGTTCACATGTCAAATGTACAGGCATATATTGAAAGAGTCATTGAAAAAGTGAAAAAAACTGATGCAGATCAACCTGAATTTTTACAGGCGGTTGAAGAAGTATTACCTACCCTTAAACCAGTAATAGAGAAACATCCAGAATACATAAATGCAAATCTATTAGAAAGATTTGTTGAGCCTGAAAGACAAATATTATTTAGAGTTCCATGGGTTGATGATCAAGGAGAGTTACAAGTAAACCGTGGATTTAGAGTTCAATTTAATGGAGTAATTGGACCATATAAGGGAGGATTACGTTTTCACCCATCTGTTTATCTTGGAATTGTTAAATTCTTAGGATTTGAGCAAATATTAAAGAATTCACTAACAGGTCTTCCAATCGGAGGAGGTAAAGGTGGTTCTGATTTTGACCCTAGAGGAAAATCTGACAATGAAATTATGAGATTCTGTGAAAGCTTTATGACAGAGTTATATAGACATATTGGACCGGATGTTGACGTTCCAGCTGGAGATATTGGTGTTGGTGGAAGAGAAATTGGATACCTTTATGGACAATATAGAAGAATTAGAGGAGCATTTGAAAACGGAGTATTAACAGGAAAAGGGTTAACTTATGGTGGAAGTTTAATTAGACCAGAAGCTACAGGTTTTGGTGTTACATATTTCTGTCAAGAAATGTTAAAGCATGAAGGAGAAACTTTCCAAGATAAAACTGTTGCTGTGTCAGGATTTGGTAACGTTGCGTGGGGAGCTTGTATAAAAGTTAGAGAATTAGGTGGTAAGGTAGTAACTCTTTCAGGACCAGATGGATACGTATACGACCCAGAAGGTATTGTAACAGACGAAAAAATCAACTACTTAATAGAAATGCGTAATTCTGGTAGAGATAAAGTACAAGACTATGCTGATAAGTTTGGTGTTGAGTTCTTCCCAGGAGAAAAGCCGTGGGGAGTTAATGTTGATATCATTATGCCATGTGCTACTCAAAATGATATTCACTTAGAGCATGCCAAAGAAATCGTTGCAAATGGTATTAAGTATGTATGTGAAGGTGCAAACATGCCTACTACAAACGAAGCTATTGCATACTTATTAGAAAACAATGTTATTGTGGGACCTGCTAAAGCTGCAAATGCTGGTGGAGTTGCTACATCTGCTCTTGAAATGTCTCAAAATAGTATGAGATATGCTTGGACAGAAGAAGAAGTAGATCAAAAGCTTCATCAAATCATGGTAAATATTCATGAAAATGCTATGAAAGCTTCTAAAGAATACGGATTTGGTTACAACTTAGTTGCTGGTGCAAATATTGCAGGATTTAAGAAAGTTGCTGAAGCAATGTACGCACAAGGAAACTATTAAGAAAATAATATTAAATTATTCATAGGGAATATGGAAATTTATTAAATATATGAAAATAGCCTCAAATATATGGGGCTATTTTTATTACATTTTAAAGACATTCCCCCATTACAAATGAAAATGTATTACAATATAGGAAGGAGGGATGTAAGATGAAAAAATTAAATAAAACTACATATATATTCATATTTCTATTAATGATAACCCTCTTTGGGACAAAAGCATATGCTCAGGGAGAAGGTCCTGGATATTTTCCTCCTCAACCAAAGGATATGGAAGTTTTAATATCGAAACCCCAAATAGGAATGCAATTAATATTAAATGGAAATAAATTAGTTAATACACAAATGTATATTAACGAGGTAAAAGTAGATGCAGGTTATGATGATAAAAAGGGTGGAGTATTTTATGTACCCAACTATCCCTTGCCAGCAGGAGAATACAAGGTGAGTTTAAAGGTTGAGATAGAAGGTTTTCAACCAATAACTCAATCATGGAAATTTAATATAAGCCATAAAGCCATTGGTACATTACCAACTCCTAGTGAAGAACAAAAGAGTGTGTTATATTATGCCAATGAATATAGAAAAAGATTTGGATTAGGCACTTTTCATTTAAATAATTCACTAAATAGTGCTGCCATGTCCCATGCAAATTATATGGCTCTAAATAAAAAAATAACCCATGTGGAGTACGGCACAGATCCAGGATATACAGGATCTAAAGTGGTAGATAGAGTTGCCTCCTTTGGATACCCTAGTGGAAATGTATCGGAAAATGTGACCGGAGATATAAAAGATTATAAGGAAGCTATAGATGGATTAGTAGATGCTCCTTACCATAGACTTTCCTGGTTAAATCCCGTATATTCAGATTTAGGTTATGGAAAGAAGGATGAATATCAAGTATTTAACTTTGGTGGAAAAAGTTTAGATAATGATAAATTAATAACCTATCCTATGAATAATCAAAGAAATGTAGATATTTCTTGGAATGGAAATGAAACTCCAAATCCTCTTAGATTTTATAATAATGATAAGGAAGTGGGATATCCTATTACCATATCCTATTTTACAAATAAATCTATAGATAGATGGAAAATAGAAAAGGTAACTGTAATAGATTCTAGGGGAGGAGCTTTAAATACTTATATAAATACTCCTGCTAAGGATGAATATTTAACAGATAGTATAATAGTCATGCCAGTGGATCATCTAAAGTATGATTCAACATACACAGTTTCCATAAAGGCATCCCTTTATTTTGCAGATGAAACATCTAAAAATATAAATAAAAGTTGGAACTTTTCAACACGTAAAAAACCACAGATTCCAAAGACAGAAAGTGTATATAAGGATGTTACAGATCATTGGGCTAGACCATATATAGAGGAATTAGTTAAAAGGAATATAGTTACTCCTAAAACTGGAGATTATTTTAAACCAGATTATAAAATAACTAGGGCAGAATTTACTCAGTTTATAGTAAAGGCTTTAAAAATTCAATTAAGTGATTATGGTGGAATATTTAATGATGTTCCAAATAGGTCAGATAAGGCTAAGTATATAGAAGCAGCCCATAGGGCAGGAATTATAAATGGTACGGGCAATGGAATGTTTGAACCAGACAGAACCATAACTAGGGAAGAAATAGCTACTATTATAACTAAGACCTATGAAAAGATTAAAAGTCCAGTGAACACTAAGAGGGTATTACTTCCTTTTTATGATAATAAGAAAATAAGTGATTGGGCCCAAGAATATGTAAAATCAGCCTTTTATTTAAGAATAATAACTGGTAGAGATAATGGACATTTTGATCCACAAGGTGCTACTACTAAGGCTGAGAGTGCTGTTATGATTAAAAAATTATTAGATGTGTTAGGTCGATAGGAAAAGGGGCAATTAGTTTAACTAATTGTCCTTTTTGGAATATAGATTTCGTATTTATAAAGCAGCTTTATGTGCGCCTATTTCAGGAAAATATATTGAAAATCTTTTCCACCCAAGTCCTTGTCACAAGCGAAAGTGTGAATCTTCGTAGATAGGTTCATGAGTCATGTTGGAGTAGCATAGAATGTTGTGACGTTCCAGGGTTCCAAAAATTTTCAATATATTTTCCCTTATAGGCAAGTTACAGCATTATACGGCTAGAAAGCCCACTCCTTTAGGTGTGGGATGAATAGGCCCAACTTGCTTGTTTTTTCAATATTCATGTATAAAATCATATTAAACATACACAGAATGTTATATAATAGTCATATGATGAATGACT
>NZ_JAOART010000079.1 GCF_025210435.1 Anaeromicrobium sp. | reverse complement strand
GAAATACAGTTATTCAAAGAAAAAGATGATAAACTAAAGTATTTTTCACTAATAAAAAAATATCAATTAAAGTATAGCTTTAAAATATATGCCTATTGCCTACTGGATAATCACGGACATATATTATTAGACTGTAATGGAGCTGATGTATCTAGAATAATGCACTCTATAAATCTTTGTTATGCTCAATATTTTAATCGAAAATACAAACGTCATGGTCACGTTTTTCAAGATAGATTTAAAAGTAAAATAGTAGATTCAGACAAATATTTATCTATGGTGAGTAGCTATATACATGCTAACCCTAAAGATGTGGTAGAAACAAAGGATGAAGTATTAAAATATGAATTTTCAAGTCTGAGAGAATACATAAAAAAATCTAATACTTATGAAATACTAAGTAAAGATTTTCTAGGAAATATACTTAACTTATTAAGTGAAAAGGGAATGAAGGCCCATTTAGAGAAGGTATTTAAAGGGGAATATGAGAGTCAATTAGATGGAGAATTTGAAAATGAAGGATATGAATATAGGGGTTATAGAAAGGTATTAATAAGAAAAAGTAAACCTATAGATATAATAAGATTTGTTGCTAAATATACTAAGAATAACGAAAAATATATTTATGTGAAGTATAAGAGAAAATATACTCATATGAGGGCTTTAGGTTGTTTTTTTATGAGTTGCTTTTCTAATATAACTCAAAAGGATATTTGTAAAGTTCTTGGAAATATAACACAGTCTAGGGTATCTGAACTAAGTTGTTTAGGAGCACAATTAGCTTTTAAAGATAGAAGATATGGTGGAATAGTAGATGAATTTTTATTGGCAGATTAAATAATAAGAAATTAATAGATTATAAGTAAGCTTTTTTTGTTGTGCGCAAATAGAAGTAAACATTCAATTATAATTAAAAGGACATTGGAAAATAAAGTGTTGTAGTTTTAGGAAAAGCATAGAAAATTGGTTCTATGTGTATTTTTATACTCTAAATTATGTACATGTTGAAGATGAACTGTCCCATAAGATATCCCATAAGATAAGACATAGAAAATAAGGAAAAGATTATAAACTTTAGTTTTTAGGATGTATTATAGAAGAAAATTTTTATTAGGAATAAATTGTAAAAATGTGAGAAGTAATATACTATATATAATAAATTAAGATTTGGTGGAGGGATTATATAATGAGCAAAATTAATTTAAGAGTAGATATTACTCCAGAAAAAGCATTTCATACAATCAAACGTAGACAAACAGCAGATTTAGTACATGAAGAATTTTTTGACTTAGGAGAAGGAAAATCCATAGGAACATTAGTTTTTGAAAAATATTATATGCGAGCATCAAATAGAGCTGCTTTAATTGTAATCATGGACAATTTTAAGGGAGAAACAGAGGTTAGAGTCATATCAACTGGTAGCTCTCAAGGAATAATATTTAATTTTGATTGGGGAGCAGCGAAGAATTTTACTAATAGTATTAAAGATATTTTACAAGATTATATTATTGAATATACGGAGTACTAATTTAATGTATAAGGGATAGAAGATGAGTTTTTATATCTTTAGAGATAGTTCATGGAAGAGTAGATATATGTTGTAGATTAAACAAGACATTAAGAAAGAAGTGATCATGTGAAAAGATATTTACCCTTAATAGGGAATATACTAAAATATTGCATAATAACATTCCTAGTTCAAGCAATAGTTATGATTGGAAATAGTGTATATTATGCTGTAAAGACTAAAAATAAATTGTCTCCAGAGCAATTACAAAATTTAATTAACGAAAATATAGTGTTAGCCATTACCATAGCAGGATTAATTAGTTTTTTAATTTATATACTTTTATTAAAAAATAAGGAAAAAAATTTATGGCAAGTATGCAATTTTGAGAAATTAAATATGAAAGTATATCCGTATATAGTAGGAATATTTACATGTATGGCTTTCATAAGTTGCAGCATAGCAGCTATCCTTGCTAAAAATTTTACTAGTTATAAACAAGTATCCAAAATGATTTCTACAGGAGGAAATTCTATTGTGGGAGTAATTTGTTTAGTTGTTTTTGTTCCTTTTTTTGAAGAAGTATTATTTAGGGGATTAATATACAATGAACTGAAAAAATACTTAAAAATAGTGCCGAGCATTATCATACAAGGGGTAATATTTGCTCTGTTTCATGGTAATCTGGTTCAAGGAATATACACATTTTTATTAGGAATAACATTAGCCCTATTATATGAATGGATAGGGTCCATATGGGTACCTATTATGGGCCATGGTATAAATAATATGATGGGTGTTAAAGTAATCCCTGAAATATTTAGAAATATACCTATGATACCTAGTTTAAATATTGGAATAGGGCTTATTTTTATAGTTATACTATTAAAAAAATTAAAGGAATCAATTTATGAAGATAGGACAGTTAATATTATATAATGAACAATGTATATTTTTATAGAAATAATCATTGGAATATGTATTTTTACATAACAAAGTGAAAATACAATATGATAAAAAGGGGGATATTACAGCATTATACGGCTAGAAAGCCCACTCCTTTAGGTGTGGGATGAATAGGCCCAACTTGCTTGTTTTTTCAATATTCATGTATAAAATCATATTAAACATACACAGAATGTTATATAATAGTCATATGATGAATGACT
>NZ_JAOART010000078.1 GCF_025210435.1 Anaeromicrobium sp. | reverse complement strand
TGAATCTTCGTATATAGGTTCATGTGTCATGTTGGAGTAGCATAGGATGTTGTGACGTTCCAGGGTTCCAAAGATTTTCAATATATTTTCCCTTATAGGCAAGTTACTGTATAAAACAAATTTAAAACCAATAAATCTATAGAAGTTTTTTAAAATAGAACATTGATTGAAAAAATTACTATGATATAATTAGTGAGGTAGAGAGATGAAAAAAAGTAAAAAAACGACAATAATTGAAGAAGTATCCTTTGTTGTGGGCATATTTATAATAGCATTTGGGTTGATATTTTTCTTAAAACCCCATACTATTGCTCCAGGAGGTATTTCAGGATTTGCTGTAGTAATAGATAAGCTATTTAATATTCCCATGGATGTGACCAATATAGTAGTGAATATTCCCCTATTCCTTGTGGGAATTAGGATTTTAGGTAAAAAGTTTACCCTAAGGTCCTTTGCAGGAACGTTAATATTATCATTTTTCATAAGATTAATTATAAGTGTTTTAGGAGAAAATATTATAATGGTAGATGATGTATTGTTATCTGCCTTATATGGTGGAGTTTTAATGGGTGTAGGATTGGGACTAGTATTTAAAAGTGGAGGTTCCACTGGAGGTACAGATTTAGCTGGAGCCATATTAAACAAATATTTTCCTCATATTAGTATTCCAAAGCTCATGATGATATTTGACTTTTTTATAGTTGTTTCATCAGGTATAGTAGGTGGAAAGTTAGAAAATTCTCTATATTCCCTTATAAGTTTATACATAATTGTAAAGGTTGCAGATTTTATAGTGGAAGGTTTGAATTATGCTAAGGCCTTTTACATAATATCTGATAAATCTGAGGAAATAGGGAAGAATATTGTAGATAATTTAGGTAGAGGTGCAACCATACTAAAGGGTGTAGGAGTATATACAGGTGCAGAAAAGAATGTAATCATGTGTATAGTAGATACAAGACAAATTACAAAATTAAAGAATATTGTAAATCATATAGATTCTAATGCCTTTGTAATGGTAACAACAGTCCATGAAGTCCTAGGCGAAGGATTTAAAATAAATAACTAAGGAGGAATTCTTGTGCAAAATGTAAATATTCAACAGCTACAAGAAGTTGCAACTAACATTCGAAAAGACATAATACAAGCAGTTCACGCTGCAGGGTCAGGACATCCAGGTGGATCCTTATCAGCAGCAGACCTGTTAACAGTACTATATTTTCATAAGATGAATATAGACCCTAAGAATCCTAAAATGGAAAACAGAGATAGATTTGTTCTATCAAAGGGTCACGCAGCTCCAGTATTATATGGTGCATTAGCCCAACGAGGATTCTTTCCAAAGGAAGAATTATTAAAATTGAGACATATGGGAGCCATGCTTCAAGGTCATCCTGACATGAAAAATATTCCAGGAGTAGAAATGTCTACAGGATCATTAGGTCAAGGATTTTCTACTACTATAGGAATGGCACTTGCTTCTAAGTTAGATAAGGTAGATAATAGAATCTATACATTACTAGGAGATGGAGAAATACAAGAAGGTCTTGTATGGGAAGCAGCAATGGCAGCAGGACACTACAACTTAGATAACTTAACTGCAATTGTGGACTTTAATGGTCTTCAAATAGATGGTAAAAATGATGATGTTATGACAGTTTCACCTATTGATAAGAAGTTTGAAAGCTTTGGATGGCATGTGATCACAATTGATGGACACAATATGGAAGAAATAATTAATGCCTTTGATGAAGCCGGAAGGGCTAAAGGAAAGCCAACCGTAGTTATTGCTAAGACTATTAAAGGTAAGGGCGTATCTTTCATGGAAGATCAAGCTGGATGGCATGGATCAGCTCCTAATGATGAGCAGGCAACTACAGCTTTAGATGAACTTGGAGGTGTAAAGTAATGACAAAGATTGCAACTAGAGTAGCCTATGGAGAGGCTTTAGTAGAACTAGGGAAAAAGAATGAAAATGTAGTAGTATTAGATGCTGACCTTTCTAAGTCAACTAAAACTAATGGATTCTTACAAGAATTTCCTAATAGATTTTTTAACATGGGAATAGCAGAACAAAATTTAATGGGTACTGCTGCTGGTCTATCAACTTGTGGTAAAATACCATTTGCAAGTACATTTGCCATGTTTGCAAGTGGAAGAGCCTTTGAAATAATAAGAAACTCTATCTGTTACCCCAAATTAAACGTTAAAGTTTGTGCAACTCACGCTGGAATCACAGTAGGAGAAGATGGAGCATCTCACCAAGCCCTAGAGGATTTAGCTTGTATGAGAGCACTACCAAACATGGTAGTATTAAATCCTGCTGATGCAGTATCTGCAAAGAAGGCAGTATTTGCCATGGCAGAACTTGACGGACCTGTATATGCTAGATTTGGTAGAGCAAATGTACCAGTTATCTACGATGAAGATTTTGTATTTGAAATCGGTAAAGGTGTGGAAGTAAAAGAAGGTACTGATGCTACAATCATAGGAACGGGTATCCTAGTGGCAGAAGCTATTGAGGCTCATGAAACACTTAAGGCTGAAGGTATTAATGTACGTGTTATAGATATGCATACTATAAAGCCAATTGATAAGGATATTATCATAAAGGCAGCCAAGGAAACGGGAGCTATCATAACTGCTGAAGAACACAACATTATTGGTGGTTTAGGATCAGCTGTTGCAGAAGTATTAGTAGAAAATACTCCAGTACCAATGAAGAGAATAGGGGTTAAAGATACTTTTGGTGAGTCTGGGAAGCCAGCTCAGTTAATGGAAAAGTATGGATTAACTGCTGCTTATATTGTTGAAGCTGTTAAGGAATTAGTTAAAAATAAATAGTTATATCTAACTGCTGATGATTTAATTGTCAGCAGTTTTTTTAATATATAGAAAATTATGGTGAAAATATATTTCTTGTTAAAGAAATTTTATATTTACCTTCCTAGGCAAATTACTGTATATAGAAAGTTTCAATATGCCTAAATATATAGATTTCGTATTTATAAAGCACATTTATGTGTGCCTATTTCAGGAAAATATATTGAAAATCTTTTCTACCCAAGTTCTTGTCACAAGCGAAAGTGTGAATCTTCGTAGATAGGTTCACGAGTCATGTTGGAGTAGAATAGGATGTTGTGACGTTCCAGGGTTCCAAAAATTTTCAATAGTTTCCCTTATAGGTAAGTTACTGTATAAAAAAATCTTAGTGTTACGAAATCTATATAGGTTAAAAAATTATTATGGTGCTAGTAAATTTATATAATACTATGGTATAATTTGTTATAATCCGTCAATTTATAGAATATACAAGTGTAGATGGGTAAGGAT
The DNA here is from genome assembly GCF_025210435.1 of Anaeromicrobium sp. Lineage (GTDB taxonomy): Bacteria > Bacillota > Clostridia > Peptostreptococcales > Thermotaleaceae > Anaeromicrobium. The sequence goes on along the minus strand of NZ_JAOART010000078.1, from coordinate 6,261 downwards.
TATATTTATAAACAAAGTAGATTAGTATAGTTCTTGCTATATGAAAAAGATTAACATATTAAATATTAAGATATTAATTGAAAGAAGGTGGTTAGTAATGAATTCTAAAGTCCATTATTCAAAAAATAAAAATACACAAGGTGCAGTAGCGGAAATAATTGAGAAAATAGATCAAAGAAATGTAAAATTAGTCATGTTCTTTGCGTCTACCATATATGATTTTGAATATGTATCTAAAGAAATACATAATAAGTTTTCCCAGTGTGAAGTTATTGGAACAACTACATCGGGAGAAATATGTAATAGGGGATTTGAAAATAATGGCTTATTGGCCATATCCATTGCCTCAAGTGAAATGAAGGTAAAAAGTATACTCATAGAAGATGGTCATAGGCATCCTATTTTACATAAGAATGAAATAGGACAGGCCATGAAGGGTGTGGGATTAGATCCAAGTTCATCTAATATATCTAATAAAGGATTTGGAATTGGATTCTTTAATGGTCTATTTAATATGGAAGAGAAGTTATTATCAGTAGTATACTCTGTTATTGAAGATAGTAAATTTAAAATATTAGGTGGAACATCTGGAGATGACTTAAAATTTGAAAAGACATTAATTTCTTATAAGGGAAGAATTATAAGCAATGGATGTGTAGTCACATTTGTAAAAACAGATACCCCTTTTTATATGAAGAAGGAAAACATATTTTCCCAATCAGGAAAAACTATGATAGCTACGAAAGTAGATGTGAGGAATAGAATTATCTATGAATTTAATGGAAAACCTGCATCGATTGAGTATGCAAGGGTTTTAGGTATTAATGAAAGGGATTTACATAAATATTTTACAATTAACCCACTAGGAAGGGTCATAGGAGATGAAATTTTCATTGCCACTCCAGCTCAAATTAATCCTGATAAATCAATTACTTTACATTCCCAAATACTTCCCAATTCCATGGTGGATATTTTAGAACCAAAGGATCCTAAGAAAGTTCTTCATGAAACACTATCGGAAGTGAAAGAGAAAATTCCCAACTTAAGATTGGTAATAGGAGTTAATTGTATACTTAGAACAGTCTATTTTAAAGAAAAGAAAATTGATCAGGACTTAATAAATATATTTAATGAATATGTACCTTCTCTATGTGGATTTAGTTCCTATGGGGAGCAATTTGGAAAGTTTCATATGAATCAAACTCTTACAATATTAGCTTTAGGGTGGGATGAATAATGTTTAGAAAGATAATTAATAGAATGAAAAAGAAAGAAAAAATAGAGATAAAAGAGAGTTATAATAACAGTAAGGAAGATAATAGTTCTTATGAGGATATAAGAAATGCCTCAAAGTATCTAGTGAAATTAGTAAATGAATCCTTATATAAAAATTCTAAGAATAATACGGAATTTAATTTGGAGATTTTAAAAATAGTGAAAGATTTAAATAGACAAATGGAAATGTTTGAGGAATATGATAGTATGACTTCAAATATTATAAAAGATAATAAGGGAGTTTTGAAAGCTGCCCTTCAAATAGAAGACAGTATTAAACTTAGTGAAGAAGTAATAATTGGTGGTAATGAAACTGTAAAGAATTTAAAAGAGGATATTCTAGTTATAGCTAACAACATTAGTGACTTAAATAGAGATTTTGAACAATTGAATAAAAAAATAGCTAGTATAAATAAGTTTACAGATATTATTAATCATATTTCTGGTCAAACAAACCTATTGGCATTAAATGCAAGTATAGAGGCAGCAAGAGCTGGTGAAGCAGGAAGAGGATTTGAAGTAGTGGCAAATGAAGTGAGAAAGTTAGCAGATGAAACGGCAATGGCTTCTGTGCAAATAGAGAATACGGTTAAGGACATAAACTTGGAAACTAAAAACTTAACAAAGCATATTGAAGAAAATGTTTTTAAAATGAATGAATTAAATGAAGCCTCCAAAGGAACTTTTAAAGTATTTGAAGATGTACAGAAATCTAACCATGAAACTATTAAGGAAATGAAGGATATTGAAGCATTAATAGATGCTAATTACTCTAAGTTAAATATAATGCTAGAATCCTTAAATCATCTTAAAGGTACATCGGAAGAAAATGTGAAAGAAATAAAAAAATCAATAAATATTTCTAAGGAATCTTCAATATATATTAATGATATGGTATCTTACATGATTCAACTAGAGGATATTATTGAGGATATGGGTGCAGAGAAATAGGCAAATTTAATAGTTGTATATATGAAAAAACTTTGGATAATAAAGTCCGAGTTTTTTTATTTTTAAGTAATAGTTTTATAATGACTGAATTGTTACGTATGTAATTTTCATTAAAAGGAGTGAAAATAATAAGATTACAGCATTATACGGCTAGAAAGCCCACTCTTTCAGGTGTGGGATGAATAGGCCCAACTTGCTTATTTTTTCAATATTCATGTATAAAATCATATTAAACATACACAGAATGTTCTTTAATAGTCATATGATGAATGACTATTAAAGAACTAAAACAACTGTATCCTTAATTATCATTTTATAAATGTGGGGCAGGCTGATTCCATGTTCATAGACTATGGAGACACTGACATATTAGTAGATGCGGGAAATAATGCTGATGGACCACTAGTAGTCAATTACTTAAAAAAACTTAAGACAGACGATGTAGAGATTCTTATAGGGAGCCACCACCATGAAGACCATATAGGCCCAATACCAGCATAGATGTCATGAAGTGCAAAGTAGATTACAAATGTTGCAAATAACAATGTATCTAAAATCAACTTAAATTGTGTTACATAGGACTAATATCGTTAAACACTAGTAATTTCAAGCATTTAGATATAAAATCTATTTTACAGTGAATTTATGGCCTTAACGTGAGTTTTGTAGGAAATGTTGGCTAGATTGTTCAAATAATTATCAGTTTTTACAAAATATGTAATATACTTTGTACCTAGTGACAGCTATGCTGGTACTACCCCATGGCTATCAAGCTAAGGATTCATTCTTCGTCTAAAATACTTATAATTAGTACATTTTATCCTTAAGTCATTTTTTTTAATTATTCATTTTCCAAATTTAGTAATTATATATTGTTTTATTGTATAGGAAAAAGGCCCATGATTGAATTTCATTTTTTTAAAGACATGAGTCTTAATATATAATATAATTAAAGTGTTTTATGCGGCGAATTCACATGTTTTTTCCCGGTAGTAGTGGCACGCTCCAAGAATATCAAATAAGTTTTTTTTACCTTTTTCACGTGTTTTCGCCCATTTTTCTTTATACAATTAAATATATTATTTAGGATTTTATAGACTTTATATGGCCTGTTTATCACAGCTAAATATATATTTCTAATATGTTGTTTTACTATTTGGGCACTTTTTATTTCGCTTGCTTCTAATTTGTGATTTTCTAGGAGTTCTTTTCTCATTTTAAATATTATTGAAGAGCTTACCGTTAATAAAATTAACTTCCCATAAATCTGACATTTGAATCTTTCTATTTTTACAGGTTTTGATCTTGAAATATTAAATATGGATTTCCATATCTTGAACATAATCTCAATTTGCCATCTTAAAGAATATATTTCATATATTTTATTGTTGGGAATGATCGAACTATCAACATTAGTAATATACATTGTTATGCCTAATAACTTCATTGTATTTTTACTCTTTTTTATCCCCTTTTTCTTTGCATTCTTTTCAACTTTTGCCCTACGTTCTTTTAGTTGTTCATCCGTTAATTTATATATAATGAGACGTTCTTTTCTTTTCTTTTATCTAATCTTCCTAAAAATACTTCTTTTAATTCTAATATTTGGCCTCCGGCCATGTCTTTAGCTATATCTGCTAAATCAATCCTTTTATATAGTGTAGATTTCTTTATTTGGCCATTTTTATAATACTGAACATCTTCATTTTCTAAATAAACAGCTACATTAGGCTTGAGCATTGAAACATAGTAAGCACCTTTTTCATATATTTCCTTAAAATCCTTTAAACTAAAATAACCTAAATCTCTTAAAGAAAGATCTCTAGGTTTAAATGTATTATTTATTTTACTACCAAAGGTATTATCATTACTTTTTCCAGCACCTACATCTACATGAATAAATTCACCTGTTTTCAATTCATATTCTAGCTGTATTTTCACACCGGCAGGTTATGAACTTCCACCAGAGCCTTTATATTCATCTTTATAAATCTCGGGTACTTGAAATGCTGTGGAATCAACTATTCTAATTCTTTTGAAATGTTCATCTAACATGGAAGGTATGTTAGAGTGACCTTTAGTGCTTTTGTTTAGTAGAGTTACAAATATCTCCTGTAAAAAAGCTACAGCTTTATAATTGAGACGTTCATGTATTGCTTGTGTGGATACTATATTATCTAAATTAGAACCCATGTTAGAACTCATAGTTACCAAGGTATCCTTACAAATATCTAAATCCGAAAAAGCACATAGATATAAAAATTGCCATGGTTCTATTTTTCCTTTTCGTTTAACAAAGCCAACTTCCCTTGCTATTTTCTCTATTTCTTCTTTTGAGAAAATGTCAAGCATCTTAAAAATCATTTTCTGCATACTACTCTTTAGGGCTTTTGCTTTTGCCATTCTATGCTACTCCTTTCTTTAAAATATGAGTAGCATAAGTATAATATTTTTTTCCATATGGGGGGGCTTGTAATTTTATACAAAATCCTTAGCTTGATAGCCATGGGTACTACCCCATTTAGTATGTTCTAAACTATTCTTGTCCATTTGGGCATTCTCCTTTGTTTTGTATTTGGTCGGCAAACCTAAATACTGTTCTAACAAAGGAGTCTTTTATTTTTTGCTCACGGCTGAAAGCTTTTTTAAACCACCCGCAAAGCAGGTGATTTTCATTTATACAAGAAAATTTAAAAAGTGATTTTAAAACACAAAAAACATTCAAAATGAATTTCTTTAACTTCGATATGAATGTTATAAAGTTATAAAAATTAATGAATTTGAATTTATAAAAACCTCATACGAATAAAAAGAGTATAAAAATATTGACGTTTGAAATTGATATTGATAAAATTGATTGTAGAAAGGGATGTATCTTAATATTTTATAGGCTACTGAAATAAATGATTTTATCTGTGATAATACACTTGAGTACTCCCTATAAAAATCCGAGGAGGTTGAATGCTAATGAATAGTTTTATGGATGAATTTTTAAGAGATGTAGAAGCAAAGTTGAAAGAAAAGGGATTATCTAAGAAAATTTTAGCCGAACAAATGGGAAAGAAGTATCCAACTCTATTAAGTATGTTGAATAGACAAGGGATAGACTGCAATAGTTTTGTACATATATGTTATCTTCTAGACATAAATATGAATAAATACAAGCGATTGTTTAAGTATAGTGATAATACAATAACGGAAGTAATAGATAGTATATGTTATTTCGGAAAAGACAATTGGTCTAAAAATAAATATGGGATAAGTCAATTTAACCAATTTAATCAAGAAAAAATAGAAGGGATAGATATAAGTGATAGGATAAAAATAGGTTATCATATTGCTTGGATTTCTGATTCAGGACGTGATAGGTCAGAGGCTGAAAGATATATTGATGATATAAGATATAAAAAAATAGATAGATATGTACTAGTAGGTATTATTATTTATATTCTACACTTTAGATCTTACGATTCTGGAAACTTTTATTTTAAAACTGAAAGATTAGAATTATTTAAAGAAATATTATTTAATCTGATAAAAAATAATAAACTACAGGAAAAAATTGATTTTTTAAATGTTTTGTTTGAAGAAACAGAAAAATTATATAATAAAAAATCAGATACATATGATGGACATAATAACAAACTAAGTAGATTATACAATTCATTTAAAAAAGGACATGTAGAATCTAATAACTATGTATTCTTTATGGAAATATTTGAAAATGTGTTAAAAAAGGAAACTCATAAGGATGTTATAGTGGCTATTGAAAGGTATTATTTTTTACTTGATTCAATAATTAAAAAAGATGCTTAAATTTTGTAAAATATTTAAATAGATTATAGTCCAAACAAATACTTTTTGTATATTAAATAACTGTTTATTTAGAATTGCTTATCTACGTAAAATTTGTACAAACAATCACAACAAATTTGGAAATATAATTCCAGTAATTATTATGTAATTCAGTTAAATTTAGCATAGATTTCAGCTTGTTTTTTACTGGAATAATATAACATAACAAAATAAATCATA
>NZ_JAOART010000005.1 GCF_025210435.1 Anaeromicrobium sp. | reverse complement strand
TTCTTAGTACTGAATAAAGACGAAATCGGAGATTTCTGTTATTCAGCATTGTTCAACACATCTAGTGGCAATAGCAAGAGGGCTACACCTGTTCCCATACCGAACACAGAAGTTAAGTCTCTTAGCGCCGATGGTACTTGGCGGGTAACTGCCTGGGAGAGTAGGACGTTGCTAGTTTAAAGACAAAGGATTCTATCCTTTGTCTTTTTTTGTTGTATAAAATATAAATTTTTTAATTAGTAAAAAAAACCTGTTATAAAATTAACATTACTTGTTTTTATTGCCAATAATTTATATACTGAAAAGGGGAAAAAATTATAGAAAGAATAAATAAAAAGAGATTAAAAGGAAAAAATATAAGAGGGAATATTGGAGAGGGGATAAAAAACCTTGAAAAAGAATTTGTTTTATGATAAAATTCAAGAAAATCCCATGATAGCAGCAATAAGAAATATAGAAGATGTAAACAAGGTTATAAAATCACCCTGTGAAATATGTTTTCTATTATCAGGGGACATTTTTAACTTAAAAGGTATAGTTCAAAAATTAAAAGAAAATAACAAATTAGTTTATGTGCATGTAGATTTATTAGAAGGTTTTTCTAAAGATACGGTGGCTCTTAGATATATTTATGAAAATATGAAGCCTGATGGTATAATTACTACTAAAACTCATTTAATCAAAAAAGCAAGAACATTAGGAATTTTCACAATTCAAAGACTGTTTATGATAGATACTATATCATTAGAAACTGGCATAAAAACTATTAAAAGTATTCAACCAGATGCTATAGAAATATTACCAGGGATTATACCTAAAATAATTAAAAAACTTAAAAAAGAGATAAATATTCCTGTAATAGCAGGAGGACTTATTAGTGATAAAGAAGATATAATAGAAGGTCTTAAGGCTGGTGCAATGGGTATATCAGCAAGTAATGAAAAATTATGGTACATGTAAATTATTTATGATGGCCATTTAATTTTTTTAAGAAAAAGGAAAACGTTTACTAATACACAAACTTTTTGCCTTAAGTAACCTTATTTTATTGGCAAAGAAAGTAAACGTTTTCTGGAAATGGAAGGAGGTGTACTGAAAGTAAGGTCTGGTTAAGAGGTTTAAGAAATGAAAAAATCATAAAAAATAATTGAGGAGGTGCCTATTTTGAAACATTTAGGAACGATACTAGGAACTGCAATAGCAGGTATGTTTGTAATGAGTGTGTGGGGCGCATTTGCTGGAGAATATGGAATTGGCGGCGGCTGGTTCGCAGGTTTTGCAATAATTGGAACTATGTGGTTTTTAAATCATTTTATAGGAATCCATAATAATGATGGAGCTTGGGTAGATATGGCTGTAGGAATTGGTATGGCTGGAACTATGAGAGGTGTATTTGAACAGGGGATTGAAGCTGGAATCGCATCTATGCCAACATTAGGAGTAGTGTTGATTGGTGGAGTAGTAGGTGGAGTTGCTGCTTACAAATTAGAATGTTATTTAGCAGAAAAAGCAAATAGTGAAGTTTAGGAATTTGAAGGGAGGATATAAATTATGACTATGGCTAATATAATAACTACTTTTGCAGGTGCGTTCATATTTCCATTTTTAATTAGATTATGTTGGGGGAAAATGTGTGATACATGGGGCGCAATCGGAGGCTGGATGGCAGCTGGATTTATAGTAGGAACGACTTGGACATTAACTCACGGCGTTGGATTTATAGTTCAATCTGGTGGAGCTTGGATAGATATGGCATGGGCTGCAGGTGCTGGATTATTTGTAGCATCAGCAATGTCAGGAGATAACGTATCAAAAGGTTTTGTAAATGTAATTATGGCATTAGTGGGTGGAACAATTGGTGGATTTATATTATCTTGCTTATAAAAAAAAGATGAGATAGAAAATATCTCACCATAAAATGAAAAAACAAAAAAATAATAAATCGCAAACAACATTATAACATAAATAAAGATGAAAACAAATATTTAACAATGTTTTATATATGAAAGTAAATATAAGGGGGAAATAAAAATGCAAAAAAAATACATTATGGCCTTAGACCAAGGAACAACTAGTTCAAGAGCAATATTATTCGATCACGATGGAAATATAGTTAAAGTAGCACAAAAGGAATTTACTCAAATATATCCAAAACCAGGTTGGGTTGAACATGATGGTATGGAAATTTGGGGAACTCAAAGTGGAGTAGCTAGAGAAGTATTAGAAGCTGCAGCAGTAAGTCCAGAAGAAGTTGCGGCTATTGGTATTACTAATCAAAGGGAAACTACTATAGTTTGGGATAAAAACACTGGAAAACCAGTATATAATGCAATAGTTTGGCAGTCACGTCAAACAGCTGCAATTTGTGATGATTTAAAAGAAAGAGGATTAGAAGGATATATTAGAGAAAATACGGGATTAGTAGTAGATGCATATTTCTCTGGAACAAAAGTAAAATGGATATTAGATAACGTTGAAGGTGCAAGAGAAAAGGCTGAAGCAGGAGATTTATTATTTGGTACTATGGATACTTGGTTAATATGGAACTTAACAAGAGGTGAAGTTCATGTTACTGACTACTCAAATGCTTCAAGAACTTTATTATATAATATTAAAGAATTAAAGTGGGATGAAAAGATCTTAGCAGAATTAGGAATTCCTAAGTCCATGTTACCAGAAGTTAAGCCTTCTAGTGAAATATATGGATACACTGATGAAAAGACTTTTGGTGGAGCTAGAATTCCAATTGCTGGAGCAGCTGGAGATCAACAAGCAGCTTTATTTGGGCAGGCTTGTTATGAACCAGGTATGGCTAAGAATACTTATGGTACAGGATGCTTCATGTTAATGAATACTGGAGAAGAATTAGTACCTTCAAATAATGGTCTACTTACTACTATTGCTTGGGGAGTAGATGGAAAGGTTGAATATGCATTAGAGGGAAGTATATTTGTTGCTGGTGCTAGTGTTCAATGGTTAAGAGATGAATTAAAATTAATCCATGATGCAAAGGATAGTGAATATTTTGCAAGTAAAGTAGAAGATACTAATGGTGTATATGTAGTTCCTGCATTTGTTGGACTCGGAGCACCATATTGGGATATGTATGCAAGGGGTACTATAGTAGGACTTACTAGAGGTGCAAATAGGTCTCATATTATAAGAGCAACACTCGAATCTATAGCATACCAAACTAGAGATGTATTAGAAGCTATGCAAGAAGATTCTAAGATCAACTTAACAGAACTTAAAGTTGATGGTGGAGCAGTTGCTAATAACTTCTTAATGCAGTTCCAATCAGATGTATTAGGAGTACCAGTTGTTAGACCTAATATCATTGAAACTACTGCAATGGGAGCAGCATATTTAGCAGGTTTAGCTGTTGGATTCTGGGAGTCTAAAGAAGAAATAGCTAAGAAGTGGAGTGTAGATAGAAAGTTTGAAATAGCTATGGGTGAAGAAGAAAAGGAAAAGAAATATGCAGGTTGGAAGAGAGCTGTAGAAAGATCTAGAATGTGGGAAGAAGAGTAAAAATACTCTTAAAATGTAAAAAATAATATATTGACAATCGTTTTCACGAATGTTATAATTCAAATATAAATTAAATATTAGGGCGGAGAAAAAAAGGAGAGCCGTACAAACTACCTATGGAGTGATGGGTTAGTTTCGTACGGCTTTTTTTTTCGCTATTTTAGGGAGGGAAATAGAATGTATGATGTGGTTGTAATCGGAGCGGGAATAGCTGGTACATTTATAGCAAGAGAGTTAACTAAATATGATTTGAAGATAGTTTTAATAGACAAAGATACAGATATTTCAAATGGAACTACGAAGGCAAATAGTGCCATAGTACATGCTGGATATGATGCGAAGGATAGAACTTTAAAGGGTCTATTAAATGCCAAAGGAAATGCAATGTATGATAAGGCCTGTACTGAGTTAGACGTTCCATTTAAAAGAATAGGATCATTTGTTATTGCTACAAATGAAGAAGAAATGGAAAGTGTACGTGACTTATATGACAGAGGATTAAAGAACAATATTCCTAATATGAAAATCTTAACGCAGGAAGAAGTTAGGGAAATGGAGCCTAACCTAAATAAGGATATACTTGGAGCCTTATATGCACCAACAGCAGGAATTGTGAGTCCTTGGGAGTTGGCTGTGGCATTAGCTGAAAATGCAGGAGATAATGGTTGTGAAATAAAATTAGAAACAGAAGTTACAAATATTAAAAAGTTAGATGATAAATTTGTAATAGATACTGATAATGGACAAATAGAAGCTAAATATGTATTTAACTGCGCTGGAGTATATGCAGATAAAATAAGTGAAATGGTTGGAGAAAAGACTTTTGAAATAATTCCTACAAGAGGACAATACAACATATTAGATAAGAGTGTGGGAAGTTTAGTAAACCATGTTATATTCCAAGCTCCTACAAAAGCTGGAAAGGGTGTATTAGTTGCACCAACAGTACATGGAAACCTATTAGTAGGTCCTGATGCAGAAGGATTAGATGATAAGGAAGCATTAGAGACAACTACAAATGGAATTTCATTTATTAGAGAAAAGTCTAAGAAGACTACAGATAAAATAGATTTTAGAAAAACTATAACAAGTTTTTCAGGACTTAGAGCAAAACCTTCTACGGGAGATTTCATAATAGAAGAGTCAAAGGACGCTAGTGGATTTATAAATGTGGCTGGTATAGAATCACCAGGACTTTCAGCTGCACCTGCCATTGCAGAGTATGCTATTGATATATTTAAAAATATAAATCCTGAATTAAGGGAAAATAAAGAATTTAATCCAAATAGAAAGCATATAATAAGATTTATGGAGTTAAGTGACGAAGAAAAGGCTGAAATCATTAAAAAGGATTCTAGATACGGAACAATAATCTGTAGATGTGAAAACATAACAGAAGGAGAAATCGTTGACTGTATAAATAGAAATGCAGGTGGGAAAACTGTAGATGCTATAAAGAGAAGAGTTAGACCAGGTATGGGTAGATGTCAAGGAGGCTTTTGTGGACCTAGAGTAATGGAAATACTAGCACGTGAGTTAAAGGAAGATATTAAAAATATAGTTAAGGATAGTAGAAAATCATATATATTAACAGAAGAAACTAAACAAGCGTAATTCATAGGAGGTGTAATTGTGTTAAATTATAATGTTGTTGTTATAGGTGGAGGACCTGCAGGGCTAGCTGCAGCTATAGAGGCTAAGAAAAATGGTGTAGATAACATATTAGTTATAGAGAGAGATAGAGAATTAGGTGGAATACTTCAACAATGTATTCACAATGGATTTGGATTACATGAATTCAAAGAAGAATTAACAGGACCTGAGTATGCTGAAAGATTCATAGTAGAGTTAAGAAACATGGGAATAGAATACAAGCTAGATACTATGGTATTAGATATGAATGAAAATAAGACTATAAGCGTTATAAACTCAACTGACGGATTTGTGACTATTCAAGCCAAAGCAATAGTTTTGGCTATGGGATGTAGAGAAAGAACTAGAGGTGCCATTAGTATTCCAGGAGCTAGACCAGCAGGAGTATTAACAGCTGGAACTGCTCAAAGATTTGTAAATATGGAAGGATATATGGTTGGAAAGAAAGTAGTTATATTAGGATCTGGAGACATTGGTCTTATAATGGCTAGAAGGATGACACTAGAAGGAGCACAAGTACAAGCAGTGGCAGAATTAATGCCTTTCTCTGGTGGACTTACAAGAAATATAGTTCAATGTTTAGATGACTATGGAATTCCACTTCTATTAAGTCATACTATCACTGAAATTAAAGGTAGAGACAGGGTAGAAGGAATAGTAATTGCTCAAGTAGATGAAAAATTCAAGCCTATTCCTGGAACTGAAAAGGAATTTGAATGTGATACATTACTTTTATCAGTAGGATTGATTCCAGAAAATGAATTATCTGTTCAAGCAGGAATAGAAATGGATAGAATAACTTCTGGACCTATAGTAAATGAAGCTATGGAAACAAATATAGAAGGTGTATTTGCCTGTGGTAATGTAGTACACGTACATGATTTAGTAGATTTTGTTACGGCTGAAAGCAGAAGAGCTGGAGCAAGTGCTGCTAAGTATGTGAAAAATGAGATTAAGAAAGAGGGCGTTACACTTAAGACAGAAGGTAAAAATGGAGTTAGATATATAGTTCCTCAAGTGGTAAGGCCTGAAAATGTAGATAAGACATTAGATTTATTTATGAGAGTAGATAATGTTTACCATAATGTAGAAATGGTAGTTAAAATAGATGGAAAAGAAGTTAGAAGAATGAAAAAGAGACACGTAGCTCCTGGTGAAATGGAATCTGTAAAAATTAAGAAGGAAGACTTAAATTGTGCAGATGGTTCTACAATAGAAGTTTCTCTAGAGAAAGAAGCTCATGTAGAGAAAGAAGTTTATTTAGAAAAGGAGGGGGCTTAGGTGAAAAAACATGAATTAGTTTGTATCGTATGTCCTATGGGGTGTCGCTTAGATGTTATAGAAGAAAATGGACAATATATGGTAGAAGGAAATAAGTGTCCAAGAGGTAAGGATTATGGAGTAAAAGAACTTACTAATCCTACTAGGGTCGTTACTTCTACAGTGAAAATAAAAGGTGGACTTTTAAATAGAATACCTGTAAAAACTAATGGGGATATTCCAAAGGGTAAGGTATTTGAATGTATGAAGTTATTAGATGAAATTCAATTAGAAGCTCCAGTTAAAGCAGGAGATATTGTAATAAAGAACATATTTGATACGGGAATAGATGTAGTTACTTCAAGAAGTATGTAGACAATCTTTCATATGCTTTAGTCAGGGCAAATTGGCCCACATAAGAAAATTACCCAAAGAAGAAAGGGAGCTTTAAGCTCCCTTTCTTCTTTGTGCTTATATGGAAAAATATCCTATAGAGGAGTAATTATTAGGAACTCCTGGTAAGTCTTGTGACTCTAAATGCCAAAGACTAGAAAATCCTTCTTCTAAGGCAATTTGATCTATATACAACATGATTATACCTCCATGTAAATCAACATCTTTTATTTCTTTTTTATCTATAAATAATGATATTTTATTATCCTTAACTAAAAATTTCCAAGGTTCTTTATTTCCCCAAGATGGAGCATATTTAGAGTAGTAAAGGATGTTAGAAAGAGCTCTTTGTTCTAATATATTAGGATTAGCCCTTTCACCCCAATTGTTCATATAAACCATGTCCTCAATCCCAGATCTAGATGGTTTTGAAGATATATCTCTTTTAAATATTCCTGTGTAAGCATATCCAAGGGAAATAAATGCAATGGGGTTCTTTTCTATATTGAAGTGTTTTTTTATTGTATAGGAATCATCTATACTAATGAAGCAACTACCTAAACCTAGATCAAAGGCCTTTAATCTAGCTAGCTCCATTAAATATCCAGCATACTTTTTATTATGTGAAAATTCATCGGATGTAATTAGGAGATAATAGGGTGCTTTTATCATATTTCCGTAGTATCCAGCCTTACCCTTTAATGATTCGTATACCTTATTTCCATTGTTCAATAGAACTATATCCATTTTATCCTTATTAAAAAATTTATTGTTTTTCATTATATTTAATATTTCATTTAATCTAGAGTCTTCAATTTGGTTAAATTTATAATCTCTTACAGATTTAATACTTTCTATTAATTTAGAAAATTTCATGTAATCTTCCTCCTAACAAATCATTATAATTATTTTTACCCATGGAACATGAAAATTATGTTTAGTAGATATTTATTTTTGTATTAACTTATATGTTCGTATAATACATTTACCCCCAAAGATAAAAGATAAAACAATTACCATAAAATGTTTATTTCAAAAGTGTGAATTAAAACCATTTCAAGTATATTTACACAATGAATAAATATTTTATGGAAGGGAGTGTAGGTAATAGTATGAAATAGTCAGAAAATGTTGTAAAATATAGGAGGGGTTATTAATGTTTTATTAAGGAGGTAATCACGTGAAAAAACTACGGACTCAATTAACTGTGATAATGATTTTAATTGCCATAGTACCTTTATTTGTATCAAATTTAATATCTATAAAAATCATTGATAGTAAGTATGACGAGGAAATTAAAAGTAAACATGTTAATATGGCAGATAGTATCTCTAAAAATGTAGAAGAATTTCTACATAAGGCATACTTAATAACGGAAGAATTGGCAAATAATAACGACATAAGATCTTTTGTAGGTGAAAGACAAATACAAGTAATAAAGGATAATGTTAAAAGAAATGATTACTTTGAACTAATATATATTCAAGACACTAAGGGTGATCAAACGGCCAGAACTAGTGGGAACTTAGGAAATAGAGCTAGTAGATGGTGGTTTAAACAAATGATGGAAGATAGAAAGGCCTTTGCAAGTAAATCATATATATCGGTAGGGAATGGAAATCCTGTAAGCTCTGTTTTTTTTCCCGTATATGAAGGTGAAGAATTAAAGGGTGTATTAGGTACAGATGTTAATTTAAAGACATTTCAAGAACTAGTAGAAAAATTTAATATAGGTCAAGGAAGCTATATATATATAATAGACAGTGAGGGCCAATTAGTTGCACATCCAGATAAGAAATTGGTTGAAGAACAATACAATTATATTACCCTAAAGAGAAGAGACTACGAAAAGGATGGAAATGGTAATAAAGTAAAGGATTCAAAGGGAAAATTTAAGTATGAGGAAAAGGATATCAAGGTAAGTGAGAAACTTTTAGAAATAACAAAGGAAGCCCTAGGAGGAAAAAAAGGATTTATCCAATATGAGAATATAGAGGGAAGGAAAGTTGTCAGTGCATATACACCTGTAAAGGTCCCTGGAGATAGTAAAGACTGGGCTGTTATCACGGTTCAGGAGAAAAAAGAGGCCTTATATTTCTTAAAGGGAGTAAAAAAAATGAACCTATGGGTGTTAGGAGTAGTGACCCTAATAATGATAGGGTTATCCTATGTGTTATCTAATAATATAACTAGACCTATATGTGTACTAGCTAATAATTTTGAGAAGGCATCCAACGGAGATTTATCTGTAGTAAATAATTATAAGAGAAATAATGAAATTGGCAATTTAAGTGACTCATTTAACAAAATGATCAATAATACTAGAGAAATAGTAACTAATATAAAGAGTGCATCTCAGGTTGTAGAAAGTGCATCCCAATCTTTAATTACATCCATAAGTGAAACGGAAGTAGCTAATGGACAGATCTCTAGTGCTGTGATGGAGGTAGCTAGTGGTGCCAGTGATCAAGCTATGGATGCACAAAAGGGTGTAGAAGTAGTATTTGAATTAGACAAAGAAATCAATATTATGAATGATTATGTAATAGAAAGTAAGGATTCATCAGAAAAAATATTTGATGCTAACATAAAGAGTATAGATTCCTTTAGTAATTTAGAGGATAAGGTTAAGCAAGTAAATAATACCCATTATGAAGTAGTGAAAATAGTAAAAAATCTTAATGAAAAGGCTAATATAATAGAGAATATATTAGAGACCATAACTAATATATCAAATCAGACTAATTTACTGGCACTTAATGCGGCTATAGAAGCAGCTAGGGCTGGTGAAGTAGGAAGAGGATTTGCTGTAGTGGCAGATGAAATAAGAAATCTAGCAAATGATACGGCAAATTCAAGTAATGATGTGGCCAATATTGTATATTCTATAAAAGAAGAAATAAACAAAGCTGTAGATGCTACAGATAAGAATGAAGGAGTTATAAAAGAACAAAACACAGCTTTAAAAGAGGCTATGTTAAATTTTGACAATATAAATAATGAAATAAATATTATAGTAGATAAGGTTGGACATATTAATAAAAGTGTTATGAAAGTAATGGATATTAAAGGAGAAGTTAGTAGTGTTGTTGAGAATATATCTGCTGTCTGTGAAGAAACATCAGCAGCTACAGAGGAAGTTTCCGCATCAATAGAAGAACAAAATGCTACTATGACAGAGATAGCTAATATGTCTAATGGTTTAAAGGATACAATAAAGGAATTAGAGAAGGAGATAGTTACATTTAAAATATAGATTTTTATTATAAATAGGGCTAGTAATTTTTACTGGCCCTATAGATTTCTTATTTATAAAATTGTTTTATATTTTGCCTTATAGGCAAATTACAGTATAGGGAAATTTAAAAATCATAAATGTATACTTGAATAAAATCCAGAAAGTATATTGACACTATACTATGAATGTGATAATATATACTTCGTTGTCCCATTAATCAAGGCTTTATAAAAATATTTTCACAAAAGTGTTGACAAAGATGATGACACATGATATGATTTAATAGTCGTCGCAAGAGAGACGAGTTAGAAAATGAACTTTGAAAACTAAACAGTATAAGAATTTAAGCCAGCTTAAGTAATTAAATAAATGACCGAATGGGAATTGATTTGATTACGATATGAGTAGCCACGAAAGTGGTATACGAATTTTAAATAACCTTTATTAAAGGTAT
>NZ_JAOART010000077.1 GCF_025210435.1 Anaeromicrobium sp. | reverse complement strand
TGAATCTTCGTATATAGGTTCATGTGTCATGTTGGAGTAGCATAGGATGTTGTGACGTTCCAGGGTTCCAAAGATTTTCAATATATTTTCCCTTATAGGCAAGTTACTGTATAAAACAAATTTACAACCAATAAATCTATAGTTCTTTATCTTCTAGTATTCTTCCAAAATGAACACATCCTTTGGCTCTATATTAATTATGCCCTTTAACACTTGATTTTTAAGTAATTCCTTATACTTCTTGACTTCTAAATCTATCTGTTGTGGTTTCTTACTGTGATTTAATATGAAAATGTATTCCTTATTATCCTTTATTCGTTTTGTTACCTCTATTTCTTCGCTTGTTTTTAATATGGGTTTAATCTTATTTTCATCACAATATTTTTTCATTAACTCCCTTATAAAACCTTCCTCTGGCTCAGTTGCCACGTAAATAGCCTTTCCTTTACCATAAGAATTTTCCGTTATTGCTCCATACCCCTTATAATAATCATGGGCAAATCTCCCTAATACCTTTGCCCCTTGACTATGTACAACTTCACAAATCAAATTACAATCATACACATCTTTACCCATATTTAGTTCTTTCTCAACTACAATGCCGTTTTTCATCTCAGGATATAATGCATCTACTTCTTCTACCCATATACCTAGTAAGTCCCTAAATGCCCCTGGATATGCTCCTAATCTTACATGATCATTTTCATCCACAATGCCACTAAAAAACGTAGTTATAAAAGTACCCCCATCTTCAACAAAGCTCTTAATATTATTTATAGCTTTATCCTCTACCATATATAAAAGTGGAGCTATAACCATATCATACTTTGATAAGTCCATATTAGGATTAACTATGTCTACGGGTATATTTAGATCATATAGGGGTTTATAATATTTCATTATCCTATCTATATATGTCATATCTATACTAGGTCCACTTGAATACTCAACTGCCCACCAGTTAGACCAATCCATAATTATTCCTATTTTTGATTCTATTTTTGAATCAATTATTTTATCTTCTAATCCCTTTAATTCTTCACCTAGCTGAGTTAGTTCTCTACCAATTCTAGTATTTTCATGTCCCACATGGGGTACTAATGCCGTATGATATTTTTCACACGCTCCAGCTGATTGCCTCCATTGAAAAAACATGATACCATCTGAACCATGACTTATACACTGATAGCTTAAAAGTCTCATAACTCCTGGTCTTTTTTGTTCATTATAGGGCTGCCAATTTTGTTGACTTGGAGTTTGTTCCATGAGAAGAAAAGGTTTTCCACCTTTCAATGCCCTCACCACATCATGTCTAAATGATATTAGGCTAGGATGGTCTTTACTTGATGGATAATTATCCCAAGATGCCACATCACATTCTTCTCCCCACTTAAATAAATCTAGTTTATCACATATTCCCCATATATTCGTTGTTATAGGAATATGAGGAGTTATCTTTCTTATTTCTTCTGCCTCTCCTAAAAAACATTCTAATATGCTATTTGACATGAACCTACGATAATCAATTGCCATGGATTGAAAATTAGTTCCATCTCTTCCTCCCAATCTTCCCGGTAGTATCTCCGTCAATGCAGAAGGTACTTCTATTTCATCCCAATCATATATGGTGTGACCCCAAAAGCTTGTATACCAGCATTTGTTTAAGTTTTCTAGTGTATCATACTTTTCCTTTAACCACTTGATAAAGTTTTTTCTACAGTTTTCACAATAACAATATTCTCCGTATTCATTATTTATGTGCCATAATACAATAGCAGGATGATCCTTATAATTTTCTGCCATTTCTTTTGCAATTTTTTTTGATAGTCTCCTATAGTTTGGACTATTAGGACAAAAGTTTGTTCTTCCTCCATGCTTATATTTTCGCCCATACATATCAGTTTTTGTAATGTCTGGATATTTTTTTGACATCCAGGCAGGTTGTGCTGCCGTTGGAGTGGCCAAATTTACATATATTCCGTTTTCATATAATAAATCTATAATTTCATCTAGCCATGAAAAATCAAATTCGTCTTCACTTTTTTGAATCTTTGCCCATGAAAATACGGGTAATGTAACTACATTCACTCCATGAACTTTCATTTGTCTTATATCTTCTTTCCAGATTTCTTTATTCCATTGATCTGGATTATAGTCTGCACCATAAAAAAATCCCTTAATTTTTTTACTAATCATGTCCATTTCACTCCCTTTAGGCTTTTCACTTTTATAATACTTTTTTCGTTTTGTAAGTGAAATGATGTAAATTATTTTTTTTTGATAAATTATGATACAAAGTTTTGGGATTGATATTTTTTAGGGCTACATCCTATAATTTTTTTAAAGGTTCTACTAAAGTGTTCCACATTTTCATATCCTATTTCATCACATATTTCATATATCTTCTTATCTGTAGTCTTTAGGAGTTCTTTAGCCTTATCTATCCTATATTTTGTTAAGTATGTTGAAAAATTTTCTCCCGTATTTTTAGTAAATATTTTACTAAAATATCCTTCACTAAGACCTACATATTGGCTAATCATTTCTAATTTGATTTTATTCTTATAATTCCTTCTAATATATTTTCTAACCTTCCTAATAATATCTACTTCTGATGTTACATATTTATTTAACCTTTCCTCTAATAAAAGATTGGTTTGGTTTATAATCCATCTATCCACCTCTTCTTTTGTTTCAAAGGATATGATAGTTTGTAAAAAATCCATATGCTCATAATTATTTTTATAATCTTCAACCTTCTCCCCTATGGTTTTTTCAACTATCATTAAAAATAATTCTATATAGTAAATATGAATGTCTTCTATTTTTTCTTCATTAAAGTTATCTATAAGTTCTAATATATTATTTAATTCTTCAACTACTAATTTTTTATCAATTAAATGAAGTGCGTCTATCAACTTCTTTTCTTCCATCTTTATTTGAAGTAATTTTTTAAACTTAGATGATTTCATATCTTTATCAATATTTTTTATTGATAAAAGTAAATCTCTTTCACTTGTGCTTATATTTTTACCCTTTCCAATTAGATATCTTAATCTAGCGTTACCTTGTGCAATGTTATATAGTTTTGGTATATTTCCATATCCATTTAATACATGACTTAATCCAACTGTAATATTAATATTTAAATAATTAGATAAAATATATCTAATCTTTTGTATAACCTCATTAATTCTATTTAAAACATTCATAAGACTATAATCATCATTAGATAATATGAGGGCATATTCCTTAGGCTTTATACAAAGGATCTCTCCTATCCTATACTCTAATAATACTTGTTCTATGGAATTTACCACTGTATTAACAAAGGTTTTTATATTATGAAAATTATATCTTCTTTCTATGTGTTTAAAATCATCTATTAATAAATAACATACGGATAAATTGGTTGCAGTTATTTTTAAGTTATATTTATTTATTTCATTTTCCATATTTTCTGTTATTTTTCCATTAAGTAATTTTTTCATAAAATCTTTTTTCCTAGTATCATCTACTTCTTTTTCTTTATGAACCTTCAAGTTATTCCTTCTTTTTAATACTTCTTGAAATAAGTTTAAAATTTTTTCAGGCTCCATTTCTGTCTTTAGTACATAATCTGTTACTCCTAATTTAAAGGCTTTTCTTACTAACTGAAAATCATCGTATGCACTCAATACAATTATTTCACAATTTAATCTATTGTTTTTTATTTCTCTTATTAATTCCAATCCATTCATAAGGGGCATATTAATATCTGTCAATACTATATCTATGTCCCTATTTTCCTTTAAAATTTCCATAGCCTTCTTTCCATTTGCTGCTTCTAATTTCACTTCAAATCCATACTTTTCCCACTCTATTAAAGATTTTAAAGCTAGTTTTACTAAAGGTTCATCCTCCACTAACAATACCCTATTCATACTTTTCCCCCTCAGACTCTAAAATTATAGGAAGTTTATATTTTACTATTGTGTAGTGATTTTTTTTACTTTTTATTGTTAATCCATATTTTTCCCCAAAGTTTAACTTTACCCTTTTATCCACATTTATGACTCCTATTTTATTAAAGCCATCTTTATTTTCTTTAGTGAATAATTTTTTTAATTGATTTTCATCTATTCCCTTGCCATTATCTATAACTTCAATAATTAAGTTTTTATCTTCAGAATATGCTTTTATACATATTATTCCCTTTCTATTCATATCATTTAAACCATGTAATATGGAATTTTCCACAATAGGCTGTAAAATTAATTTTATAAGATACAAATCTTTTAGGGATTCTTCCATATTATATTTAACTTCAATATTATCTCCATACCTAACTTTCATTATATAAATATAATTTTTCAAGTTTTCTAACTCTTCGTGCAAAGTTACATATTTATTGGTACTTCTAAAGGTTCCTAATAGCAATTTCATAAAGGCATCTGTCATATTTTTTATACTGTCAACTTTAGTAATCATGGACATTAACCTTATTGAATTTAAAGTATTATATAGAAAATGTGGATTTATTTGTGCTTGAAGAGCCTTTATTTCTTCTTTACTTCTTTCCTTTTCTTTCTCGTCCCTTTCCCTTATGAGTCTATCAATTCTTCTCAACATTTTATTATATGACTCTTTTAGTTCTTCAATTTCCATAACTCCATTTTCTTCTATGCCTATACTGTAGTTAAAATTATCTATATTTTTCATTGTATGAATAAGATTTTTAATAGGTCTTACAATTTCTTTAAAGAATATGAGGGAAAATATCATATAAAATACTATGATAAGGAAAAAAGTAGCAATAAATAATCCAAATAATTTTCTAACATCCCTAGTCAAAACTTCATAGTCAATTATATTAATAATGTACCAATCTGTATTTTTTATCTTATCTTTAATAATGTAGAACTTATTTTCTTCTGTTGTTTCAGTAAAAAATTCTTCTTTACTTTTTAAAATCTCTTTTATATTTACTTTTGCTCCAATATTTCCTTGGGAAGAAATAATTTTATTTCCATCTTCGTCAGCTATTATAACTTCTCCTTCTTTTCTATATTTGTATTTAGAATAAATTGGTTTAAAAATTGTAGTTTTATATTTAAAATAAATCATTTCTAATTCATTGTCTTTCCTTACAGGATCTGGGCTAATACAAACTGAAATATAATTTGAATTTCTTTTTTGTCCATTTATATTAAATATATCTAAATTTATAACTTTATCCCTATTCTTTAAGGCCTCCTCATACCATTTTTCATTTCTGATATTTTCTTCATTCACTAAAAGTGGCGCCTTATGATAATAAAAATCCTTTTCCCTAAAGAAAAAAATAATAGAATCAACACTATCTGTAAAATTAAAAATATTATTAAGTTTAGAATCAATTTCTTTTGATAGATTAAACTTATTAACCTCTTCCTCTTCGTGTCTCCATTTCTTCAATAATTTAATAATCTCCTCATCATGTGAAACAAAAGCAGCTCCTAGGGAAATTTTTTTTATTTCTTCATGGATATCCATAGCAGATTCTTGACTAAACTCTTTAATTCCCTGTGTATATTGTTCAAGTAAGATTTTTTTATATAAATTATTAAGGGTAAAGTTTATTATAAATACGGGTATTATTATTATTAAAATAAATGCTTTAATAAATTTTGTAGACATACTTCTTTTTTTTATCAAAATATTCTGCCTCCCTAATACACATTATTAAGATTTTCCCATGTATCATGTCTGTTTTAGATATATTCTAATATTTACTGTAAAATTTGTCCAATACATCTTAGTAAACTATGATTCATATTTTTCAAGTGATTTCTTAAATAAAAGAGAAGTAATTAATATACATAAGCTTGGAACAATAAAGATAGGTAAAACAAATAAATAGGATATGAACATAAGAAGTATGAGAAATACAATGGATAAAAGAGTTAAATACCAGTAACGAATTCCTATAAAATATGCACTCTTTATATAATCCCATACTTCCATTTCAAATCTTCCCACTAACATGAATATACAATTTATAATAATTATTAAATTAATTAACACTATGGACTGTAAAATTATAATTAAATTTTTATAGTTTCCAAATAAATAGTTATTATTTATATTTAATAAAATAATAACTATAAATAATCCTAAGAGAGTCCATATAAAGGTGGCCTTTTTAAAACTGTTTTTAAATTCTCTTAGATAATCTTTAATTATATTATAAGATTCATTTCTAACCCATTTTCCACAAATAAAATAAGCTGCACTTGTGGATGATCCTATTGTTATGATTGGAATACTAAATAGAAACCAAAAAAAGCTAATAAGTAAAATATTATACATGGCTGTAAAAAAACTATATAAACCTCCATCTAAAGAAAATATATTTTTCATTCATATCCCCCTCATATTATTAAAATGCCATTTAAAATAATCATCTTAAATGGCATTTTACTTTATTCTTTTACTGCTCCTGCAACAATACCTTTAAATACATACTTTTGGAATAATAAGAATAGTAGTATTGTGGGAATCATAACAACTATTACTGCTGCACTTAATTCTACTATTGAGCCCGTTCTTGTACCATTAAAAGCCATCAGAGTAGTTGTTAATGTTCTTAGTTTACTAGATGGCATATATAAATATGGAATATACATGTCATTCATTACTGTAACTATTTTTAATATGGCAAGGGTTGCCGTTGCGGGAATAACTACGGGGAAAATTATTTTCCAGTATATCCCGAAATATGAACATCCATCTATCATAGCACTTTCATCTAAGGATTTTGGAATTTGATTCATATATTGCATATAAATATATATTTGCATCAAATCTGTCCCAGCATATATGACCATTGGTGCATATATAGTATTGTATAGTCCTAAATTTTTAATAATTCCAAACCTGGCTATTTCTGTAACAATACCGGGAACAATCATCCCAAGTAAAAATACTCCCAATAATATCTTTTTAAATCTAAAGTCAAATCTTGTTAAACAATAGGAAACCATTGTGGCTAATATGGAGTTAATAACTACAGTAACTAGAACTAAAGTCATTGTATTTTTAAATCCTAATAAAATATGTCCCTTTTTAAATACAGTAATAAAGTTTTTTAAATATAGACTATTAGGTAGTTTTAATGGAGAATGAGATCCTACTTCAATAGGTGTTTTAAAAGCTGCAAAAAGTGTTATTAATAGGGGTATGATTACTATTGCAGTAATGATTATGAAAAAAACATATTGGAGTGTATTAAGAAAATTAATTTTTGGCTTATGTACAGATTTTTTATCCTTTTCTATATTTAACACTTTACTATCTTCCATAGTTCTGCTCCTTTTCTCCTAATAGTTTGTTTTGTATTCCACTTATTAATATAATAAGAATCATTAATATGACTGCCATGGCACATGCCTTTCCAAAGTTACTATACTTAAATGCAGTCTCTATTGTGAAAAGGGTAAATGTACTAGATGTGCTTCCCGGTCCTCCTTGAGTCATTATAAAGGGTATATCAAATACCTGTAATGCTCCACTTACATTTAAAAACAGTACAATAGTAACAACGGTTTTAATATTTGGTAGTATAATTTTGAAAAATTGCTGAACAACATTTGCCCCATCTACAATAGCTGCTTCAATCATATCATGGGATATGGACTGTATTCCTGCTAGAAATAATATGATATGCATACCACTAAATCTCCAGATAGATACTGCCACAAGAGAAAAATTTACTATGGCAGAATTACTAAGCCAATTAACAGGTTCCATATTAAATGAATTTAATATATAGTTTAATGCACCACCTTCAGAACTATAAAGCATTGAAAACATATATGATACAGCTACTCCATTTATAATATAGGGCATAAATACCATTGTCTTAAAAAACTTAGCCCCCCTTAACTTTCTATCTAATAAAAATGCTATAAATATTTCAACTGGTATTGCTAATAGATGGATAAAAAAGTATAATCCATTATTTTTCAAACTCAACCATAATTCAGGTGAATCAAAAATAACCCTTTTATAATTATTAAATCCAACATATTTCATCGTGGCATCAATTCCATTCCAGTTAGTAAAACTTATGTGCAGTAGTTTCATTATAGGATAAACTACAAATAATAATAGTAATATTGATGGTATAAATAAAAATGTAATTAATAATATTTTTTCTTGCCTCTCAATGGTATTCATCATCTTCCCCCATCTCTCTAGTTTTAAAATAAGCTATTGACCTAGGCCAATAGCTTATTTGTATTATTCATTCTTTGCTTCCTTCCATCTTTTATTTAAATTACTCATCATTTCTTCAAAATCTTTTCCTGCAAGCATTTCTTGACCTAATTTTTTAACATCAAATCCAAATGAATCCCCTATTCTCTTAAACTCTTTATTTCCTCCATCATATACTATAAATTTGGCATCTGTATTTTCAAAGGCTTCTTTTAAATAAGGATTTGTTGGCTCTGAACCCTTAATAGTTGCATTTATTCCCTTTTCCTTCATATACTCTAAATAATAATCACTTGACATATACCAGTTAATAAATTTAATGGCTTCTTCTTTATTTTCTCCCTCTTTTGCTGTTCCATAAAATCCATCAGCCATAACAGTTGCATAGAATGTATCTTCTTTTGTATCTCTAACAGGTAATAAAAATAGTCCTAAATCATCCATATCTCCATCCATATTTTTATAATCAGTTATAAACCATTGACCTGCTCCTATCATGGCACCTTTTCCTGCTACAAACATGGATTTTGCTTGATCCCATCCAATTCCTAAAGGATCTTGTCCAAATACCTTTGCATCATATAAATCTTGGATTTTTCTATAGGCTTCGTAGAATGGTTCTCCCTTTGTAAATGGTTCATCTTTTGTTGCCATCTCATTCCAATAAGCCCCATTTCCCCCTTGTAAGCATGGCATAAATTCGTTATAAGGATAATCTGGCCAAGAATCCTTAGCACCTAATACAATAGGAATATATTCTCCTTTTTCCTTTATTAACTGGGCTGTTTTCATAAATTCATCCCATGTTTCAGGTATTTCTAATCCATATTTTTCAAACACACTCTTTCTATAATATACAAATTCATAGAAGGCTGATTCAGGTATACCTACAATATTTCCTCCAATACTGTATTGCTCTGCATATTCATTATTTTTAGCTACCTGTGTATCATTTAATGGTTCTAAAATATCTGCAAAATTACTTAACATATATGTCTTAAGTAGCATTATATCTGGTAGTTCATTAGCTGAGTTTCTGATTTTTAAAGCATTTTCTAATTCTCCAGTATCTTTTACCTTTTCTACCTCAATAGTTACATTAGGATTAACTTTTTTATAGGCTTCCGATATGTTGTTTGTCTCTGTAAAATATTCATACTGGAATTGATCATGCATTAAAAATGTAAGTGTTACTTCTTCTGGACCTTCCTTAGAAACGTTTTCCGAAGTTCCACATCCTGTTAGACCTATACCCATTAACATAATAAAACATATTAATAAACATATCTTTTTCATATTTTTTCCCCCTCTATCATAGCTTCTTATTCTACTTACTTTAATTTTACAAATCATTCCAATATTAATAAATGATATATTATGAGATTATTTGATTTTTATTAATTTAAAATATAAAAACTCACTTATGTAAAGTCATAAGTGAGTTTTTATATTTTAAATTAATATGCTCTTCCCCAATAAACTAGCTTCTTAGCTGGCTTTCCACAGCATATACAAGTATCTGCAATTGGCTCCTTATCATGGAATGGCATACATCTAGAAGTTGCTCCCGTTTCTTCTTTTATCTTTTCTTCACAAGCTCTATCTTCACACCACATGGCCTTAATAAATCCTGGCTTGTTGGCTACAGTTTCCTTAAAAGTGTCATAGTCAGTAACCACACTAGTTTTTTCTGTTTGTCTAGTTCTAGCTGCCTCTAACATATCCTTTTGAATGGAATCTAGTATTTCTGTAATCTTAGTTTCTAATTCATCTAAAGATACGAATACCTTTTCTCTAGTGTCCCTTCTAACTAATACTGCTTGATTCTTTTCTATATCTTTAGGTCCAATTTCAACTCTTAGTGGAACACCCTTCATTTCGTATTCACTATACTTCCAACCAGGTTTCTTATCACTATCATCTAATTGTACTCTAAATTCCTTAGATAATCTATTTTTTAATTCATTAGCCTTTTCAAGTACACCCTCTTTGTGTTGTGCAACTGGAATGATTACTAACTGCTTAGGTGCAATCTTAGGAGGTAACATAAGTCCACTATTGTCACCATGAACCATTATGATAGCTCCAATTAACCTTGTAGTAACTCCCCAAGAAGTTTGGTGTACATGCTTCATTTTTCCGTCACTATCAGTAAATTGAATATCAAAAGCCTTTGCAAAGCCATCTCCAAAGTAATGGGAAGTACCACATTGAAGTGCCTTTCCATCATGCATTAAACTCTCAATAGTATATGTAGCTTCAGCACCTGCAAACTTTTCTTTTTCAGTTTTTCTTCCCTTTATAACAGGAATAGCCAAGTACTCTTCACATAATCTACCATAAATATCAAGCATTCTTAAAGTCTCTTCCTGAGCATCCTCTGCAGTTCTATGGGCAGTATGACCTTCTTGCCATAAAAACTCTAATGTTCTTAAGAAAGGTCTAGTAGTCTTTTCCCATCTTACAACAGAACACCATTGATTATATAGCTTTGGTAGATCCTTATATGAGTTTACAATCTTTGAATAATGCTCAGCAAATAAAGTTTCAGATGTTGGTCTAACACATAATCTTTCTCCTAGTTCTTCACTTCCTCCATGAGTTACCCAAGCTACTTCTGGTGCAAATCCTTCTATGTGATCTGCTTCCTTTTGTAATAAACTCTCTGGAATAAACATGGGCATATATACATTTTCGTGACCTGTTTCTTTAAACATTTTATCCAGGTTACTTTGAATATTTTCCCATATTGCATAACCATAGGGTCTTATAACCATACATCCTCTTACACTCGAATAATCTACTAACTCTGCCTTCTTTACTACATCCGTATACCATCTTGGAAAATCTACGTCCATATCAGTAATGGCTTCTACAAACTTTTTATCCTTTGACATGAATATTCCTTCCTTCCTTTCATTTATATATGTAATTTATAATTTCTTCTTAAACTAAAAAAAACCTGCATCCCAAAAAGGGACCAAGATTCAACTGGCGGTACCACCCTGTTTGATTTGCCTAAAAATAGCCCAAACCCACTTTAATGATATAACGGTTTTCTCCGCTGGGCCCTTATGAAGGCACAGATCTCCGAGGCTGGTTCAAAACCTTCTTTTAGAAACTTCCCACCTATCGTTTCCTCTCTACAAAAAGATCTAATTTCTACTATTCCTCATCATAGACAAATTTTTTATTCTTTTTAATTCATGATACTATTAATATTATTTTAATTTCCCCAATTTGTCAATATTTATAACACTTTTTGTTTTATATATAGATTTATCAACACTAGGCTTTCTTTATACAATAACTTGCCTATAAGGGAAACCATTGAAAATCTTTGGAACCCTGGAACGTCACAACATCCTATGCTACTCCAACATGACACATGAACCTATATACGAAGATTCACACTTTCGCTTGTGACAAGGACTTGGGTGGAAAAGATTTTCAATAGTTTCCTGAAATAGGCCC
>NZ_JAOART010000076.1 GCF_025210435.1 Anaeromicrobium sp. | reverse complement strand
TATTGTCAATGAAAGTCTTAAAAAAATTAATTAGTCCTTAAATGTTGTAGGCATGAGCATTTAGTAATAATGTAAGCCTTATGTTGAGAGTATAAGGGAAGTTAACATATTTAAGAACCCCATGCCTTTAGGCGTGGGAGCGTCAGATGTTATATGCAGGTTTATGGTTTATTTTGTGTTTTATTATAGCTATGAATTTTAGAAGAAAGGGAAATGAAAGGGGTTTTGTACTATTTATCATTTATGCCATACTTAGTTTTTTATTTCATACGGCTAATAAAGCTTATGATTTACCTTCATTTTATTCTAGTATAGTAGTCATAATAGGTATTGGAATTCTTTATAGGATACAAAAAGTAACCAAATAAAATAATAGTAAGTTTTTAATTTAGGAGAAGGGAAATCCATAGGAACATTTGGGGAGTATCAAAGAGCACCCTTAAATATGTAATCATATAATATATATTATGAAAACGAACTGTCCATAAAATATATGATATAATAATTGTTAAAAAAATAGAAGAAATTTTCAACTTGAATTAATTCATAAGGAGAAATGAACGATGGACAGAAAAGATGTCATAAGACATAACGCATTTATATTAGTATTAATAGTAGGATTATATTTTGTATTATACGACAAACTACCAAACACAATGTATATGGAAGTAGGCAGATATGGTGAGATACGTGCCTATGCTAAAAATCAATACATAGGAAACCATATAATAGCATCAACGGGAGCGTTGATATACAGTATTTGGAGTAAGGGAAATAGGATGATGATATTAGCAAGTATGTTTGCTAATATAAGTTTAGGTGTATTCTTTCTTATAAGTATAGTGGGATCGGCATTTTAAATAAAAAAGATTATTTGTTTTTCATAGAGCAAATAATCTTTTTATGTTTTTGTTCATGGGAGTAAGAATAGTAACTTTAGTTGCCTAAACAAGATAAAAATATAAATGGCTAATAAATCACTTTTTCAGCCAAGCCTCATAAGATATAAGTGAGAAAGGATAACCTATTCTCAACTATTTATGAAAAAGGAGGCGATAGGGATGACAAAGCCATTAGATCCGTGTATCATCCCTAAATACGTTAATCAATTGTTTATTCCACCTGTATTTAAACCTACCGTTGTAAAAAATCCAATTACAGGTGAAGATATAAGTTATAACTATACAGTTAGTATGACTCAATTTATGCAACAGATCCTTCCACCTATGTTTCCTAAGACTACTGTCTGGGGATTTGAAGGTACTGTGGAAGATCCCTGTATAGGTGAAATTTCTTGTTTTCGCAGTAGTCCAGGTCCCACATTTGAAGCTATTAGGGGAGTGCCTGTGAATGTGCAGTGGGTAAATAACATTACTGACCCCAATTTGTTTGCAGTAGATCCTACCTTGCATTGGGCAAATCCTAATAATATACCAAGGCCAACACCACCATTTTTACCATTTCCTCCAGGATATCCTTTAGCCCAGAGCCCAGTTCCCCTTGTGGTACATTTACATGGGGCAGAGGTTAGATCGGATTCAGATGGCCATCCAGAGGCATGGTTTACAGCTGGAGAGGGAAAAAAAGGTCCAGAATTCTCTAAATCTCGTTTTACCTATCCAAACACACAGGAACCAACTACCCTTTGGTATCATGACCATGCACTAGGAACCACACGTCTTGGTGTATATGGAGGTTTTGCTGGATTTTATTTACTAAGGGATCCAAACAATAAAATATCTCCACTTCTTCCAAGTGGCCCCTATGAAATTCCTATAGTTATTCAGGACCGTTCATTTAATGAAGATGGTTCATTATTGTTCCCTAGTAATGGTGTGGTTCCAGATATTCACCCCTATTGGCGTCCTGCATTTATAGGTAATACCATTATGGTAAATGGAAAGGTATGGCCTAATTTGAATGTGGAGCGTAGACAGTACCGATTTAGGGTCCTCAATGGATCTAATACTAGAACCTATAACCTGAAGCTTTCTAATAATCAGTCATTTATTCAGATTGGTTCTGACGGAGGATTTTTACCTTTCCCTGTGACAATGACTGAACTACTAATTGGACCAGCAGAGCGTGCTGACATTCTGATTGATTTTTCTGTGTTAGAGCCAGGAACAACTATTATTATGAATAATGATGCTCCAGCACCTTTCCCAAATGGTAGAGCACCAGACCCGAACACTGTTGGACAGATTATGCAGTTTAGGGTACTTGATACATGTGAAGTACCACCTGTTAAACTTCCACCAGAGTTGAATAAAATACCTGTATTTACTCCAGATGTACCAAAAAAGATTTTAACTCTAGATGTGGTACGCATCAGACCTACAATGCCTGTTGAATTACTACTAGATGGACAGGTGTGGGGGGCTCCCATTTCAGAATTGCCTATAGTAGGATCAACGGTGGAGTGGGAAATTGTGAACCTTACCGCTGGTGCACATCCTATTCATGTACACTTGATACAGTTCCAAGTTTTAAATAGTCAGAAATTTGATAATGGAAAATACCGTGAAGAATGGATCAAACTTAATGGTGAACCTCCTCTTGAGCATCCAACCATACCATTGCCTGTTGAACCTTTCTTGGAAGGTAATCCCATTGATCCACCATTAAATGAGCGTGGATGGAAAGATACTGTTTTAATGATGCCAGGAGAAGTGACTAGACTTAGGCTTCGCTGGGCACCACAGGATGCTAATCCTAAAGAAGTTAAACCAGGAGTAAATTTATTTCCATTTGATCCTACCTTTGGCCCTGGATATGTATGGCATTGTCATATCTTAGATCATGAAGACAATGAAATGATGAGACCTCTTAAGGTTATAGATTGTCCTACTCCTGTAGTTAACCCCCAATCCTGCTGTGAAATTATGGTGGAGGGAAGGACTCAGTTAGTTCCTCCAGCACTAAAGGATGAACCTATTGTTCATGAAAATAGAGTTTTTGCCCAAATTGAAAGGGTATGTCCTGAGAAAGTCATTATTAGTGGTTTTATACGAAGGACTATAACCTATACAGCCCTTTTAGATAATGGAATTGAACAAGAGAAAGAAATTATTGATGATATTCCGTTCCAGTGTGGAATTGATAGGGAAGATGCTAATGAAGGTGATGATTTTAGGATTACAGGTGTGACCATATTATGTGAAGTTTATGCCCATACTCAAAATTTTGGAACCCATCCTCTTATAGATAAGCCCTTAGCTTATAAATTTGTGGAAAAGGATATTGTTAAAGTTTGCATTAGAAAAGGTTGCCAGAAGTTTCATGAAGTAGGTTCGAATAAAGGAAATTCATAAAGGCTATAGAATGTATATATAGGTGACACTACTTGGTGCAACCATGCGGGTAACATGTGAAAGATCTTTAGTGGTTATTCAGAGGAAATTATCTGTCAAATCCTTAAGTTCTATTTGGGAGTATTTAGAAGTTATTCGCATGAACCTGTGGTTGCACTAAAAAATAAACCATTGAAATGTTTTTAAAACTCCTCTCCAGTATAGGAACAAATGTTAGATTTTAGCATGTAAATTATACCTATGAAAGAGGAGGAATTAATGAGCTTACAAAAGATTTTTTGTAGGCTCATAAAATGATTTAATAATTGGATTATAGTGAAGTATTTTTTCCTCTTCTGTTCCCCTAAAGGTTAGTTGGATATGGTATTCTATTAGGGGGATGAAATACATGACACCATTATCTAGGGTCATATCTATATCTACCCTATATTTATTAGTCATCTCTTGTTTTTGTTTTAGTCTTTCTAGCTTAAGGGTTTCAGCCTTTGAAAGGAGCTCGTTTTTTCTCTTATCAGTAATTCCTTTACGTTCAAGCTTTTTTGAGTTTTCCTTTTCAAGTTCATTATAATACTCATCTAATCTTTGAAGCTCTTTGTTAAACTCAATTTCATCTACTATGGTAGTGGATGAGGATTGTGCTTTTAAATAGGAATAAGATTTTTCAAAGGCTTCAAAAATATTCACTTGACCTGGAATCTCATAATTTTTAGGAAGTTCCTTTGTATGAAATATTAAATTTTTATTCTCCTGTAGATTTTCATCTATTTCTCCATTTTGAAGGTTTATCCAAATATCTCTAAGTTCTTCTGTTTTTTCGTGGGCAGTATAGCCTACCTTATAATTAAAACAAATCCATCTTCCTAAAAGATGTTTCTCTTTTAGAATTTTCATTTGACCCTTATCTATATCTAAAAATCTTTTTATTTTATCTTCTGCCTTTGACAATGAAAGGTTATCAATGACCCCGTAGCGAAGGGTGCTTATGGTTTTGTCATGGACAATATTTATGAGTTGTTCAAGGGTATAGCTTCCAAAGGTAATGAACTCAGCTTCTGGATTTTCTTGAGCTACTTCAAAGTCAAAGGCTAAAAGCATTTCTGTTTTCCCATTAAAATAATAACTGTATTCTTCTGGAACCATCACATAACAAAGGGCGTATTCTAAAAGATCTACTGCTCCATTCATGGCTTCAACCACAGCTATTACAAAATTTTGAAGTTTCATTTATGACTCACTCCCTTTAGGTACTTTAAATGAATCACCAAATAGTTCATCATCTAAATTTTTCATTTTTATATATTTTCTTTTATTGTCTAATAGTTGTTCGCCAAGTTTTTCTATTTCTTCATTCATCATAGTCATATCTTTTGACTGAACCCATGTATTCATAATGATTTCTGAGAAGTCTGTATCTTCTTCAATATCTCCTAAAATCATATCTACTTCTCCAACTACTAATTCAAACATATTGATTTTTTTATCTAAGAGTTCAAGAATATAGTGTTCAACAGTATTTTGAGAAGCAAGATTGTAAACAAATACATCTCTAGTTTGACCTACACGATGAATTCTTCCTATTCGCTGTTCAATAGCCATAGGATTCCAAGGCAAATCATAATTAATCATAGCATTACAAAACTGAAGGTTACGTCCCTCGCCGCCAGCTTCAGTACATACAAAAACTTGTGCTTTGTCTTTGAAATATCTTACCTGTTCTTCTTTATCTTTTCTTTTAAGACCACCATGGAATTGGGCTACAAGAAATCCTTCATTTGTAAGATAATCTACTATGAACTTTTGAGTGGCTCTATATTTAGTAAAGATCAGTACCTTATCATTTACTTCATGGATGATTTTTAGGACTTGCTGAATCTTATTATTAGAGTAGTTTTTCGTATTAATTATCCCATTAGCTCTCTTGGAAAAATTTTTAAGAATTTCCTGATCCTCCATATGAAGCTTTTCATTTTCAGCATATTTATTTAAAGTAGAAATGGATGCATGGATGCTACTTCCCATTTGTTCTTGTAAATTTTTAAGCATGAATTTAGTAAGGATTTTTGTTGTATTATTTAAATATTTTTCACGTATAAAAGTACTGATTTCATCATAAAGATTTTGTTCAAGATCAGATAAAGTTAAACTATAGGTAATAGCCCTTCTTTTAGTAAATTTAATATCCACATCACTTCTCTTATTTCTAATGATTACACCAGATAATAGGTTACGAAGTCGATGAATATTTTTAGCTTCTATACCTTCTTTATCTACTACAAAGTTATTTTTAAAATAAGAATAAGTTTTAAGCTGACCAGGCTTTAAAAGTGTAATAAGATTATAAAGCTCTTCTAATTTATTTTGTACTGGGGTAGCTGTCAATAGGAAAATATATTTTTTTTGAAGACTATTGACAAATTTCCAGGCAAGGGTATTTCTATTTTTAAGGTGATGGGCCTCGTCTACTATTACAAGATCATAGTGAATTTTAGATATAAAAGCACTATTGTTTTTTCTTTTTGCAGTAGATATGGAAGCAATGACTTTATCATAATGATTCCAGGCTTCATCTCCCATGGCTTTGAATTTTGGATCATCAGCTCGAATGAAATCTAGATTAAACTTTCTTTTCATTTCCGTGTACCATTGTTCTACTAAAGAAGGGGGTACAAGAATAAGGATTTTTCTAACTAGACCTCTTGTTACATATTCCATCATGGTCATACCCGCTTCAACGGTTTTTCCTAAACCTACCTCATCACAAAAAAGAACTCTACCTTTGAATCTATTGATAGCAGATTTTACTGTTTTTAGCTGATAATCGAATAGTTGAAGATCTCTTAGATAGGGGAGGCACATCAACTCGTCATTTTTAGCATTTAAATTAAAGGATTGTGATGTGTGATAATTATGAAACCATTTTTCATCTCCATTTTTCATATTATTTAGAGATAAGAGTATTTCTTCTAGCTTTTCTTGATTATCCATATTTATTGGAAATTGTCTGAAAAATCCCTTGGATGGCTTATTCATATGATAGATTTTGAATTGTTTTTCTCCAATAGGGGAGATAAAGACATATTCGGCAGAATATTTTTTGAAAAAACCTTTAATCCCTCTTCCTTGAAGTAATTTTTCAGATTTGTTGATTTTGAATTTTTTTTCTTCTCCTTTTTCATTTATGAAGAATATTGGTTCTAGGTCTTCTATATTATTAAAAATAGCTAAAGTTTGATCATTTAGTTCAATAGCACCTAAATCTAATAAGTCTTTATTTAATTTAAATAGAAATTTATACATACATACATTCATACTCACTTTCTAGTTTTAGCATTATTATTGATGAATCATTCATACTCACATTATAACCCATACTTTATTTTGTAAACAAGCAATAATGAATATAATAAGGGTGAGATTTGGTGAATATAGATTTCGTAGTAATAAATTAATTTTATACAAAAATGTTTTTGGTAATTAAAGGATTTGTTGGATTGGGTAAGTTGTTAGTCGTATTTCGTTAAAACCACTAACTACTAACGACCAACGACTAACCTGGCAAAATTCAATTCCATGTTTTTCCATAAAGATAAATGTATAAAGCAATTTTAAGACCAATAAATCTATATAGATTATAAATGTGAATAATTCTGAATTATTTGAATTAATTTACATAAATACCAATATTTGCAATAACACTATTTTCTTAGTATAATTCAAATATGTAGAGAACCATACGTAGGGAGGGTTGCATATGAAAAAGCAGTCTAAATTCAAATCTTTAAAATTTAAAATTACTTTCATTTCATTAGTCATGTATGGGGTGGTTTTTATAGGGTTAACAACCTTAGTTGTTCATACGGTAAAGACCAATATGGAAGAAGCACTACTTAAGAAAGGTATTGAATTGGCTCAAGAAATAGAAAGTCAAATAGAGAATGAAGTAAAGCATAATGAATTAAATGCTAAACAAATCATGCAAAAAATAGTTAAAGAAAAGGCTAGTCAAGAGAATATAGCCTATGCAGTAATTATAGATAAAAATGTTACAGCTATTGCCCATAGTGACACACAAAAGATAGGCAAGGTCTATAGTGATGACCCTTATACAGAAGATGGTGCAACAAATGGAAATATTAAGACTTCTAAATTTTATGCTGATGTGCAAAAAATTTGGACCTATGACATAATGGTTCCCCTTTATAAAAAGGGAGAACATGTGGGAGCGTTAGATGTGGGAATACCTATTTATGGTATCGAAAAAACAGTAAATGCTGTAGTTAAAAAAGCTATTTTTTCATCTATAATAGCATTTATAATAATAGGTTTTGGAATATATATGACAGTGGCAAAACTTCTCAAGTGTTTTATGGAATTATCAAAATTAATCCATGCTACTGCAAATTTAGATTTATCCCATGACGGATCATACGATACATTGAAAATAGCTAATGACGAAACGGGAGTTATGACAAATGCAGTTTTAGAAATGAGAGACTCCCTTAGAAGGATGGTGGAAAGTATTAGACAGCATTCTGAAGAAACGTACAAGTATTCAGAAAATCTGTCTATAGCCTCTAATGAAACAGCTATTACCGTTAGTGAAATAGGAAAAGCTACAGATCAATTAGCACAAGGGGCAACAAGTCAAGCTAAAGAATCAACAGTAAGTGTGGAAAAATTAATAAGTCTTGGCCAAGCTATAGATGACACTACAAGTAGTGCCAAACTTGTAAAAGAAAATATTGAAGGAACTGGTATTGCTAGTAAAAAGGGAATGGAATCTATAGGTAATTTAAAAGGCAAAATTAAGGATACATTGATTATTACAAAGGAAGTTAACAAAAATGTAAATACATTGTCAGATAAATCTGATTTAGTAGGAAATATTGTGGATACAATAAAAGAAATTGCTACCCAAACGAATCTTTTAGCACTTAATGCTTCCATAGAAGCTGCTAGAGCAGGAGAAGCTGGGAAGGGGTTTGCAGTAGTAGCCGAGGAAATAAGAAAATTAGCAGAAGACACGGACAAGGCTACAGAAGATGTCCATAAAATCATATCTGAAATGCAAGGAGATATAAAAAGTGCTAGTGATAATATGAATACAGCAAATGAAATTGTTAATGATACATCTAAGGCCTCTATGGAAACGACAGATGCTTTTGAATCTATAATCCATACTGTTGAAAAAAGCATACATGAAGTAGAAACCCTTACACAAACCATAGAAAATATTGATCAGGACAAGGAGCATATATTTAGTTCTATAGAAAGTATGGCTACAATATCTCAGCAAGGAGCAGCATCTACTGAAGAAGTAAGTGCTAGTGTTGAACAGCAGATGGCTACCATAGATGAGGTGTCTTCTATGGCTACAAAATTAGAAAAAATTGCTAGGGAATTAAATGAAGAAGTACATGAATTTAAAGTTTAATTATTTCAATAAAATATGCCACTATTTAGACTTAGTATGGTCAAATAGTGGTTTTTTTAAGTTAAAAGTTAATAGACTGGCATGATAAAATATTGCCTAAAAAAAGGGAAATTGTTAAGGATATAGAATTTATATAGGTGACACTACTTGGTGCAATCATAGGGGTAA
This sequence comes from Anaeromicrobium sp., assembly GCF_025210435.1. Taxonomy (GTDB): domain Bacteria; phylum Bacillota; class Clostridia; order Peptostreptococcales; family Thermotaleaceae; genus Anaeromicrobium. The sequence goes on along the minus strand of NZ_JAOART010000076.1, from coordinate 9,596 downwards.
CGTGTGAAAGATTTTTGGTGGTTATTCAGGGGGAATTATCTGTCAGATCGTTAAGTTCTATTTAGGGGTATTTAGAAGTTATTCACATGAACCTATGGTTGCACTGAAAAATAAATTGTTAAAATATTCTTAAAATTCCTTTACCCTGGTAATTTTTTAAATTAAAATAAATATATAGTATATAGTAAGGGATTAATTAGATTCAATATAATTAATGTGAACAAAATGAATGGATAAGCATTCATTTTATTTAGATTTTTTAATGAATTTCAATTCATTAAAAGGAAGGGAGTAATGGTCATGAGAGGAGCATGTATAGTATTAATTTCTTTTATGCTTTTATTTTCATTGACAGCTTGTTCAAAGGCATCGGCAGATTTAAATGATGAAAGGGTAAAGGCAGTAAAGGTCCATGAGGTAAAGTTAGAAAAAAGACCTATATTTTTAGAATATATAGGAACTGTAGATTCTAAAGAAACTACTAAATATGGGTTTAAGGTAAACGGAAAAATTGAAAGTATTATGGTAGAGAAGGGGGACAAAGTAAAGATAGGAGATGTTTTAGCCATTTTAGATATAAAGGATTTGAATTTTAAAATGAAGGGGGCCAAGGGAGTACTAGATACGGCTAGCTTAAATATAGAAAAAGTAAAGGATACTCTAGATTATAATAGGGATTATTTCGAGAAAATAGAAAAATTATATGAACAAAGGGCTGCTTCTAAAGATAATTATGATAAAGCAAAGCTTCAACTAGATCAAAATGAAGCATCCTATTTACAAGCTAAGGCTCAATATGAAAGGGCTAAGGCAGATTATGATCATTCCCTAACTCTAATAGAGGATTCTACTATAAAAACTAAGAAGAATGGAGTAGTACTAGAAGTATTAGGAGAAGAAAATGAATTGATAGGAGCATATCATCCAGCTGTAGTAGTTAGAAGTGAGAGTCAAGTAGTAAATGTGGGCGTTTCTCAAAGTGAAATAGATAAAATAATATTGGGAGAAAAGGCTAGGGTAGATGTGGAAAATAATATTTCACAAGGAATAATAAGTAATATTTCAGAAGTTCCTGATGAAAACACTAGAACTTATAATACGGAAGTGGTAGTGAATAATGAAAAATACAGATTAGGTTCAATTGCTAAAGTATCCTTTCCTGTGGGAGAAGAAAAGGGCATATGGATTCCTATGACAGCCATATTTTCTAATGGAGAAGATTATGTATATGTAATAAAAGAAGATAGGGCATTTAAAAGGGGAATTAAAATTAAAAATATATATGACAATATGATGGAAATTGAGGGAGTAAAGGTTGGAGAAATCATAGCAGTAAGTGGAATGAAAAACTTAGACGATGGATCTAAAGTTAAAATCGTTAAATAAAGGGGTTATTTAAATGAATACAATAATTAAAAAACTCATTGAAAAAAGAGTAATAACCATGTTTTTAGCGGTAATAATAGGATTAGTAGGAGTATATAGTTATTATATTTTACCAAGACAAGAAAGTCCTGATGTATCAGCACCCTACGCTATGGTTATAACTCCTTATCCTGGAGCAAATCCAAAGGATGTAAAAGAATTAGTTACGAAAAAAATAGAGGACAAAATGGTAGAATTAGATGGTTTTGAAAAGGCCATGGGTACATCAAAGGAAGGCCTATCAATTATAGTAGTAAAGTTTGATGCAGATGCAGATAATGATAAGGCTATGCAGGATGTGAGAAATGCCATAGAAGATGTGAGAAGGGATCTGCCAACGGGCATAATGGGAGTTCATGTAGATACGGATTTGGTTAAAAGTGCAGGAATCATAATAAGTTTATCTGGTGAAAATTATACTTACGAACAATTAGAGTCCTTTGGAGAACTTTTTAAAAATGAACTTTCAACTGCAGAGGGTATATCTAAATTTACTATAGAAGGTAAGCTTGATAAGGAAGTGAAGGTAGATATAGATATTAGAAAATTAAATGAAATAGATTTAGGAATAGATGAAATAGATAAAATATTAAAGGCACAAAATCTTGAAATTCCAACGGGGGATATAGACTATGATGGAGATAAAATAACAGTAAAAACACCTGGTATATTCACATCCACAAAGGACATAGAGAATACAATAGTAGCCGTATCACCACAAAATGGAAATGTACTCCGTTTAAAGGATATTGCTAATATATATGTGGACTTAGAAGAAGGTGCTGCTAAATATAAACAAAATGGAAAAAATGCAGTACTTTTAACAGGTTATTTTAAAGAAAATAAAAATGTTGTATTAATAGGTAAAGATGTAAGGAAGATAATAGATAATGTGAAAAGGAAATTACCTCCTGACTTAGTGGTGGAGGAGGTAGTATACCAACCAAAGGATGTATCAGATTCGGTAAATGATTTCATGCTAAGTTTAGTAGAAGGTATAGTATTAGTAATAATAGTAGTATTTTTAGGAATGGGTCTTAGAAATGCCTTAGTAGTATCCACATCCATACCCCTTTGTATATTAATGACCTTTGGAATAATGTTTTTAATGAAAATAAAAATACATCAAATGTCCTTAACCGCCCTCATTATAGCACTGGGTATACTTGTGGATAATGCCATAGTTATTAGTGATACTATTCAAGTGAGGATTGATAAGGGAGAGAGTAATGAACTGGCATCCCTTAAAGGCACTAGTATGTCATCAATCCCCATATTTACAGCAACCCTTACTACTATAGCGGCCTTTTCACCACTACTGGGATTACCAGGGGCAGCGGGAGATTTTTTATTAGCCATACCACAAGTTTTAATAATATCCATAATAGGAGCCTATGTGGTGGCCATGTTCATAACCCCATCTATGGCTACCATATTTTTTAAACCTACTGGGGAGAAGGTAATAAAAAAACAAAGACTGAGGGGAATTTTTCATAAGTCCTTAGAAGAGTCCTTAAAGAGAAAGAAAACTGTAGTAATTAGTATATTTATAGTTTTATTAATTACTGTAAAAGTAATTATGCCCATGCTTCCATCAGAATTTTTCCCTTATGTGGATAAGGACCTAGTTTATATAGATATGTACTCGGAAAATATAGCTAATATGGAGGCCACAGAAAGGCTTACGGATCATGTGGTAGAAGTTTTAAATCATATACCAGAAATAACAAATTATACGGTGGCCGTAGGTGATGGATTACCTAAATTTTATCTAACCATGCCTCCAGCCACACCATCTAGTGATTATGGTCAAATGCTTTGCAAATTTGATTTAACTAAAGGGGATAATCGATTCAAATCAAAATTAGAATTATTAGACCATATACAAAGTACATTAGATGAAAATATACCAGAGGGAAAATGCACTGCCAAACTTTTAGCCAATGCAGTACCTAAAGAGGCTAAGATCATAGTGAGAATGTCTGGAGAAAATCTAGATAGATTAATGGAAGTGGCCAATACTATGAAAAAGGAAGTATCTAAATTAGAAGGAACCACTAATGTACGACATGACATGAAGGATAAGGTATATCAAATACAAGTGGATATAGATGAAGATAAGGCCATAAGTATGGGCATAACTAAATACGATATTCAAAAGCAAATAAATATGGCCCTTTATGGTAAGGTGTCTTCTGTTTATAGAAGGGATGGAAGTGAATACAATATAAAGATAGAAAGTAATATTAAGGATACGGCCCTCCTTAGTAACATGAAAATAAAATCATCCATAACAGGAAAAAAAGTTCCACTTAAACAATTTGCTAAAATAAATTATTCTAATAAACTAGATACAATAAAAACCTTTAATAGGGAACAATCCATAGAACTATTGGCAAATGAATTGCCCGGATACAATGCTGCATCCATTGAAAATAGAATAGAAAATGAGTTACTTCCAAAACTAGATTTAACAGGAGTAAATGTTACCTTTGATGGAGAGCGTGAAGATATAAAGGAATATTTTAGTGTGGCAGGTGTATTAGCAGGATTTACAGTAATACTCATATATATAATTTTAGTTATACAATTTAATTCATTTATACAACCTGTAGTAATACTTATGACCATACCCCTATCTATTATAGGTTCTGTTATAGGGCTATATTTCTTTAAAAAACCCCTATCCTTAACGGCATTTTTAGGAATAATAGCCTTAATAGGGTTAGTTGTTAAGAATGGAATACTTTTAATAGAATATATAAATGAAGGAAGAAATGAAGGCCATAGTATTGATGAGGCTTGTATAGATGCAGTTGACAAAAGATTTAATGCTATCATACTAAGTGCAGTAACTACCATAATGGGATTAGTTCCTCTAGCTATAGGAAATAGTAGCCTATTCTCACCAATGGCCATAAGCCTCATGTTTGGATTGGCCGCATCTACCTTTCTAACTATGATAGTAATACCTGTAATATATAGCTTAATAGAAACTTTCAGAGAAAATAAGAAAATAGAGGCCTAATACATTGGCCTCTATTTTCTTATTTTCTATTGACTAAAGTTTATAAATGTATTAAAATGAATTGAAATTCATTTTATAAGAGGGAAGGAAATTATGGCGAGAAAAGCAGATCCAACAAAGATAGAAAAAATAAAAGAAGCAGCAGTAGAAATGATAGTGGAATATGGATATATAGGGGCATCCATAGCACAAATAGCAAAACGTGCAGGAGTTTCTACTGGATATATGTATAGGCATTATGAAAGTAAGGAAGAATTAGTTGCTGAATTAATAAGAAGTAATTTTGAAATTTATAAGGATAAGATAAATTCTTTAGGGAAAAGGGAAGACTCCATATATGATATAGTAGAGGATTTTGTAAGAGAACTGTTTATAATGGCCAAAGAAAAACCATCAAAGGCCATGCTTGCAGCTGTGTTAGCCTTAGAATCGGGAACTACCTTTCAACGGATAATTGAAAATAATGCAGATATGATTTCAAAATTTATTGAAACTATAGTTGTAAAGGGAAAAAAGAGGAAAGAATTAGGAGAACAGATGGACTCTATAGACATGGGATTAGTATTATTAGTAATGCCCCTTACTTATATAAGTTGGATATTGAGGGATGATATGGATACAAATAAGTTAACAGAAGAGAGGATAGATAAAATAGTTAAAATGTGCGTGAATGCATTAAAATAATATTATTCTTTGAAAATAAAATGGATGGTGAGTCATTCATTTAAATTTATAGATATTAATGAATGAAAATTCATTAACAAGAAAATGAAAAAAGGAGATGAATACGATATGAAAAAACTAGTGTCACTAATGGCTATACTAATATTGTTATTTTCATTATCAGGTTGTAGTAAGGCTGAAGCTGATGAAAAAAAAGAGAGGGTTAAGGCTGTAAAGGTACAAGAGGTAGCCAAGGACGAGAAACCTGTTAGCCTAGATTATATAGGAACTGTAAATTCTAAGGAGACTACTAAGTATGGGTTTAAAGTAAATGGAAAAATTGGATCTATAAATGTGGAAAAGGGAGATAAGATAAGTAAAGGGCAAGTACTAGGAACACTAGATACATCTGATTTGAAATTCCAAGTAACGGCTGCTAAGGGCGTATTAGATGCGGCAGAGTTAAATATTAAAAGGGCTAGTGATGCTCTAAATTATGATAGGGAATATTTTAATAAAATAGAGAAATTATATGGTGAAAAGGCCGTATCTAGAGATACATACGACAAAGTAAAGCTTAAATTAGACCAAAGTGAAGCTGCATATTTACAAGGAAAGGCTAAATATGAACAGGCAAAGGCAGATTATGATTATAAAACTACATTAATAGAGGACGCGGCACTTACATCTAAAGATGATGGTGTAGTATTAGATATATTAGCAGAAGAAAGTGAGCTAGTTGCAGCATATCATCCTATAGTAGTTCTTAGAAGTAATGAGCAGGTAATAAATGTAGGGGTAGCTCAAAGGGATATTGATAAATTAAAACTAGGTCAAGAAGCTCAAGTGGATGTGGATGGAAACAAAGCGAATGGGAATGTAACAAATATTTCAGAAGTACCAGATAAGGAAAGTAGAACTTATAATGTGGAAGTGACGGTTAATACAAATCACTATAGATTAGGCTCCATTGCCAATGTGGATTTTCCCATAGGAGCAGAATCGGGCATATGGGTACCAGTAACATCTATCTTTTCTAATGGAGAAGATTATGTATATATAATAGAAGGAGATAGGGCTTTTAAAAGAACTATACAAATAGATAAGATTTCTGATAACAAGATGTTAGTAAAGGGCTTAAAGGCTGGAGAAAAAATAGCTATAAGCGGTATGAAGAATTTAGATGATGGAACTAAAGTAAAAATAGTGGAGTAGAGAGGTCATACTTATGAATAGCATAATTAAGAAACTCATAGAAAAAAAGGTAATAGTCATATTTCTATCTATTGTAATAGGTATACTAGGGGCTGTTAGTTATTATATACTACCAAGACAAGAGAGTCCTGATGTATCAGTACCCTATGCCCTTATTGTAACTCCTTATCCAGGTGGATCACCTAAAGATATGAAGGAACTTGTAACTAAAAAGATAGAAGACAAGATGGTAGAAATAGATGGATTTGATAAGGTAGAAGGAACATCTAAGGAAGGTTTATCCATTGTTTTAGTAGGATTTGATAGTGATGTGGATAATGATAAGGCCATGCAGGATGTGAGAAATGCCATGGCTGATGTGGCAAGTGAACTTCCTAGTGGAACTATGGCAAGTCGTATAAATACAGATTTAGCAGAAGCAGCAGGAATCATAATAAGTTTATCAGGAGATAATTATACCTATGATCAATTAGAATCCTTTGGTGAATTATTTAAAGATAAATTATCAGATATAAATGGCATATCTAAGTTTAATATAGAGGGTAAATTAGAAAAAGAAGTTAAAGTAGTTGTAGATATAGAAAAATTAAATCAATATGGAATGGGAATTGATGATATTGATAAGGTGTTACAAGCCCAAAATCTTGAAATACCATCTGGAGATATTGAATATGGCAAAGACAAGATTACAGTAAAAACTCCAGGTATATTCACATCCTTAAAGGATATAGAAAATACTATAATAGGAATATCATCTCAAAGTGGAAGTCCAGTAAGGTTAAGAGATGTGGCAGATATATATATGGGCCTTGAGGATGGGGCTCAGAAGTATAAGCAAAATGGGAAGAATGCTGTACTTTTAACTGGATATTTCAAAGAGGGAAAGAATGTAGTAATAATAGGTAAAGATGTAAGAAAAATAATAGATGAGGTTAAAGGCCAATTACCAAAGGACTTAGTAGTAGAAGAAGTTATATATCAACCAGAGGATGTATCCAAATCCGTTAATGACTTTATGATAAATTTAGTTGAGGGTGTAGTATTAGTTATTGTGGTAGTATTCTTAGGAATGGGTATGAGAAATGCCCTAGTAGTATCTGCTGCTATTCCCATGTCCATCTTAATGACCTTTGGAGTCATGTATTTAATGGGAATAAAAATACATCAAATGTCTTTAACAGCTTTAATAGTTGCCCTTGGTATATTGGTGGATAATGCCATAGTTATAAGTGACACTATCCAGGTGAGAATAGATAATGGAGAAACTGCCCACGAAGCAGCATACAAGGGAACTAGCATGTCGGCCATTCCCATATTTACAGCAACATTAACTACTATAGCTGCATTTTCACCATTACTAGGACTACCAGGAGTAGCTGGAGATTTCCTAATAGCTATACCTTTAGTTTTAATAATATCCATAATAGCAGCTTATGTGGTATCCATGTTTATCACACCGGCCATGTCAGCTATGCTATTTAAAAAGGCAATTAAAAAGGATGAAAAGGAAAATATATTAAGAAAATTCTTTGAGAATGCTTTGAGAAATTCTTTAAATAGATCTAAGACTGTAGTAATAGGTACATTTATTATGTTGATTTTAGTAGTCAAAGTATTAATGCCAGCATTACCATCAGAGTTCTTCCCCTATACGGATAAGACTTTATTGTATATAGACATGAATTCAGAAGCATCATCTAATATAGATGCTACAGAAGGACTTACAGATGAAGTGGTAAACCTATTAAAAAATGTACCAGAGATAACGAACTATACAGTAGCTGTAGGAAACGGACTACCAAAGTTTTACATATCCATGCCACCGGCCATGCCTTCAAATGACTATGGACAAATGGTTTGTAAATTTGATTTAGAAAAGGGAGAAAATAGATTTAATTCTAATTTAGAACTTCTAGATTTTATACAAGTACAATTAGACGAGAATATTTCATCAGGTGAATGTAAAGTAAAACTACTGGCAAATGCTAAACCATCTGATGCAAAGGTACAAATAAAAGTATCAGGAGATAATTTAGATAGATTAGCAGAAGTATCAAATATGCTTAAAAAAGAAATTGGCCAAATGGAAGGCGTAGCTAAAGTAAAGCATGATATGAGGGATAAGACTTATGAAATAAATGTGGATGTGGATGAGGATAAAGCCATAAGTATGGGAATAACTAAGTATGATATTCAAAAGCAAATAAATATGGCCCTATATGGTAAAAAGTCTTCAGTATATAGAAAAAGTGGAAATGAATATAATATTAAATTAGAAAGTAATATTAATAATGTGGCCTTTTTAGAAAATATGAAGATAAAATCTTCCGTAACGAAAAAGAAAGTGCCATTAAAGCAATTTGCAATAGTGGGTTACTCTAATAAACTAGATACTATAAAGACATATAATAGGGATCAAACGGTGACCATATTAGTTAATGAATTGCCAGGATATAATGCAACGGATTTAGAAAACAAAATAGAGTTTGAATTAATGCCTAAATTAGATACATGGGGAACGAAGATAACCTATGATGGGGAAAGGGAAGAAATAAAGAAAAACTTCACCATAGTAGGATTGCTGGCTATATTTGCCATAGTACTAATCTATATTATACTAGTGGTACAGTTTGATTCATTCTTACAACCAGTAGTAATATTAACTACAGTACCTTTATCTTTAATAGGGTCTATAGTAGGACTGTATTTATTTAAACAACCCTTATCTTTAACGGCATTCCTAGGTATAATTGCCCTAATAGGATTAGTTGTTAAAAATGGTATATTATTAATAGAATACATGAACGATGCAAGGGATGAAGGACATACTATAAATGATGCGTGCGTTGATGCAGTGGATAAGAGGTTCAATGCCATCATATTAAGTGCAGGGACTACCATAATAGGATTAATACCCCTTGCCCTTGCAAAGAGTAGTTTGTTTACTCCTATGGCCGTATCCTTAATGTTTGGATTATTAGTATCCACTTTCTTAACTATGATAGTAATACCTGTTATTTATAGCTTAATAGAAACTTTAATGTTAAAGAAAAAGGAAATGGCTAAAAATTAAGATTTAATAGTAATAGTTAAAGGCTAGGCTTATGAAGCTTAGCCTTTTTAATTTTTGTATAAGTGAAAACCACCTGCTGTGCGGGTGGTTCAAAAAAGCTTCCAGCGGTGAGCAGAAAATAAAAGACTCCTTTGTTAGAATAGTATTTAGGTTTGCCGACCAAATACAAAACAAAGGAGAGTGGATAGGTTA
>NZ_JAOART010000075.1 GCF_025210435.1 Anaeromicrobium sp. | reverse complement strand
GTAATACCACCTTTCGTTAGAGTTTGTGGGAAAACACTACTTCGATAAGGGATATGGTATTACCTTTAGTTATTTTTTGCCTAAAATACCAAAGAATAATTATCCAAAAGAATAGACTATTTTTGTACAAAACTTACGTAATTACTTTCAATGAAGCTTAACTTACCTTAATATTTTTTGTGAAATTTTATAATAATATTTCTAGAATTATTGCATTAATAACATAATATTCTACTTACATAAAAACTCATTGAAATAGAAATACTGTATATATACCCTAATTGGAGGTGACTAAATTGAGAGAAAGAAAAGAAGAACATAGTGATTTTAGCATAGGAGGCATGTTAGTAAGAGTAATAGTATCAATGATAGTATTAGCAGTAGCTGCTTTCTTTACACCATATTTCACCATAAGAGGTTTTGTGCCTTTAGTTTTGGCAGCCGTATCCATTGGTGTAATAGATTACGCAATAGAAAGATTTACTGGATTTGATGCTACTCCCTTTGGTAGAGGTATAACAGGATTCGTTGTATCTGCAGTTATTATCTATATAACTGGTTATCTTATTCAAGGTGTAGGCATAAATGTTATAGGTGCAATTTTAGCAGCCCTATCAATAGGAATTATTAATATGTTTATTCCAGGAAGAAGTGTAATGTAGCTATAGTTTCCTATAGTTATAAATATGTAATCCTATAAAATCCCCCATAAAATTGGGGGACTTTATATTTTTTTCCTATAGATTTATTTATTATTTTATTACTATTTGAGAATACTATCCTTAAATAAAAATTTCTTAATGGAGTCAATAAAAATGAATTTACTATATGAAGCTATTTTTACTATTGTGTTTATAATCCTGGGATTTGTTATTTTATATATGTTAACTAAAAAAGAAATAATATAACCGAAAAACCTGTGTTAAAACAGGTTTTTCGGTTATATTATTTTATTGTTGTTGATTATATTGAGGTTCCTCACTTTTAACAAATTCAACTCTATTCTCAAGTTGTTGTACAGTACTTTCCATTGTTGAAGATAATTCATTAAACATTGTTTTAGCTTCTTGATTATCCGTATCTAAGGAAAATGTTTTTAATTGTGCAGCAAGACCTTTTGCACCAGCTAACGCTTGTTCTAGTTTATTAATTGTAGTCATATGAATTTTGCCTCCATTTCAAATAGTAGTTTACACATATAGTATGTGTAAACTTAACAAAATAATAACTTGTAATCTAAAATTCTATAATTTTGTATATTAACGAACTTTGTTTAATTTTGTTAGTAATAGAAGAATATATAAATATGTAGAAGTTTAATTAAATATGGAATAAATATGCAAATTAATCTTTATAAATAATTGTAATAATAAATTTATAAGTAATTCTATAAAAAGAGGTGATAATAATGACTGTTAGTTCCAAAGTAAAGCAGACACTGGCTACTTTAAAAGGGACTCAAAGTACCTTAAGGCTTTATTCAATACAAACTTTAGATGAAAATACAAAATCTACTTTTCAAGAAGCCTTAATAGGAACAAATGAAATAATAAAGGATTTAGAAGAGCGACTAAAAACTTTAGAACTTGAAGAACCACAATATAAAGGTTATTAAGTGAGGGAAGGCTATGAAAAACTGGGTTCAAATACTTTTAAGATCCATAGGGTTATTTTTTATAACTTTTGCTTCTATCAGAATAATGGGAAAAAAACAAATAGCTAAAATGACACCTTTTCAATTTATTCACTATACTGTTATTGCTATTTTAGCAGCTTTAATTTCTGTAAATATGATTAAAAATTTGGTATTTGGTTTAATTGTCCTATCTATTTGGGTTTTACTACCTATTGGATTAGATTATTTATCATTAAAGAGCAAATGGATCCATGACTTTGTTAATGGAAATGAAACAATTTTAGTAAAAAAGGGAAAGGTTATGGAAGAAAATTTAAGTCAAGTAAGGCTCACAGGAGAAGAACTTTTAAGGGAACTACGTTCTAATAATGCTTTTAATTTAGCAGATGTTGAATTTGCTGTAATGGAATCCACTGGAGAAATAAATATACTATTAAAATCAGAGAAAAAACCTATTACCTCTTATGATTTAGGAAAAAAAGTATCACCTCAAAGTGAACCCCAAACAGTAATTTTAGATGGCAATATACTTGATGAACCATTGAGTAATAGAGATCTTAATCAAGGTTGGCTAACAACACAATTAAAGGCTTTAGGAATTTCTTTAGACAATGTGTTTATAGGTCAAATAGATTCTTCTGGTGATTTATACATAGATCTATTTGATGATGCTTTACAAATTTCTCAGCCAAAGGTAAAAGAACTACTCTATGCTAATCTTGAAAAAAGTTACGCTGATCTTCTTTCATTTTCTCTAGAAACAGATAATAAGAAGGCTAAAATCATGTATTCAAATAATGCAGATAAACTTGAGCAAATTATAAAAAAACTAGAACCTTATTTATTACATTAGAAGGTGATGAATTAATGTCAAGTAAAAAAAACAAAAAATTAACACCAACCCAACAAGACTATCAAGCATTTGCACAAGCTAGAGAACCAAAGAGAAAAGTTTTACGTAATAGTCTTAGAGCCTTTGTTGCTGGTGGGATAATCTGTACAATAGGCCAAGGATTACAGTGGATATTTATCAAATATTTTGATTTTACAGAAACAACAGCTGGAAACCCTGCTACAGCAGTTTTGATTATAATTTCTGTTCTGCTTACAGGATTAGGTGTGTATGATAAAATGGCTCAATGGGCTGGAGCCGGAACAGTTATTCCAGTTACAGGTTTTGCCAACACAGTAGCTTCTGCGGCTATTGAACATCGCAGTGAAGGATTTGTATTAGGTGTAGGCGGAAATATGTTTAAACTAGCTGGTTCAGTAATTGCTTACGGTGTTTTTTCCGCTTTTGTTGTTGCTCTTATAAAAATTTCAATTACATGGTTAGGTGGGATGTAAATGCTTAAAGGACATCAAACATGGGTCTTCGAATCTAAACCTGTTATATTATCATCAGCAGCTGTTGGAGGACCTTTTGAAGCTCAAGGAAACCTAGCTGAAGATTTTGATATCCTTCATGAAGATTTATGGTTAGGACAAGATAGCTTTGAAAAAGCAGAAAAAAAAATGTTAGAACAAGCCTGTGAAAAGGCAATTGAAAAAGCTGGAAAGAGAAAAGAAGATATTCAATTTTTTATTAGCGGAGATTTGATGAATCAAATAATTTCCAGTAGTTTCACAGCACGAACTCTGGGAGCACCTTACTTGGGTATTTTTGGTGCTTGTTCAAGTTCAATGGAGGGTTTATCTCTAGGTTCTTTACTTGTAGATAGCAAGTCTGCAGAATATGTTGTAGCTGGAGCATGTAGCCACAATGCAGCATCTGAAAAACAGTTCAGATATCCTACAGAATATGGTTCTCAAAAACCTCCTACAGCCCAATGGACTGTGACGGGAGCAGGAGCTGTATTACTAGGTAGAAATGGTGAAGGTCCACGAGTTACCTCAGCTACCATAGGGAGAGTAATAGATATGGGAATTTCAGATCCTTTTAATATGGGAGCGGCCATGGCTCCAGCAGCTGTTGATACCATAGAAGCCCATTTTAGAGATTTGAATATTGATCCATCCTATTACGATGTGATTGCTACAGGAGATTTGGGACAAATTGGTCATAGAATTGCTGGTGATTTATTGATAAAACACGGACTTGAAATTCCACCTAAAATATTCACAGATTGTGGCATATTAATATACAAAAAGGAGCAACCTGTTATGTCTGGAGGCAGTGGATGTGGATGTTCTGCCTCAGTCACATATGGACACTTTTTAAATCGTATGCGAAAAGGTGAATTAAAAAAAATACTAATTATAGCAACTGGTGCATTAATGTCCCCCATGTCTTATCAACAAAAGGAAAGTATACCGTGTATTGCTCACGCAGTATCTATAGAAATATAGAAATGAGGTGTTAACATATGGAAAAATTCATTTGGGCCTTTATTGTTGGTGGCGCAATATGTGTAATAGCACAACTAATGATGGATATATTTAGGCTTACTCCAGCTCATACAACAAGTACATTAGTTGTAGTAGGAGCCATACTAGGAGGATTTGGTTTATATGAACCATTAATAAAATTCGCTGGTGCAGGTGCATCGGTACCAATAAGTAGTTTTGGGAATGCTCTGGTAAAAGGTGCATTGGCAGAAGCTGAGAGACATGGTATCATTGGAGTACTCACAGGAATTTTTGAAGTAACTAGTGCAGGTGTTTCTGCTGCAATAATCTTTGGATTTATGGGGGCATTAGTATTTAAACCTAAAGGTTAGGAAGTAAATAGATATTTATATTAAATTTCTCCCTATATTATATTGGTGGTTTCCTAAATATAAGAATTCATGTATTTCCCTTCCTCCTACAAATAGGACTGTATACATTAGATTGAATTGTTGAATAATATAAATAGGCAACTTCAACTATAGATTTATACAAATCTATAGATTATTACTAGTAGATATTTTAAACATATATAAATTAATTTATATAATATTTATCTATAATAAATAACAGGAGGTTAAACATTATGGGAACACAAAAGGATTGGAATAATTGGAAAGAAACCTTAGGAAAGGCAGTAGATATGGGTGAAACTGTAGGTATGTCCGATAAGACAATAACTAATATTGCTGAAAAGGTAGGTACCTTTTTATCAAATAATGTAAATCCTTCCAATGAAGAGGAAAGAATTTTAAAGGAATTATGGGATGTTTCTAATGACAATGAAAGGAAAGTTTTGGCTGGTTTAGTAGTTAAAATGGTAGATAAGTAAAATCTAATACTAAGCATAACATGATAAACTTAGGAATAACACTATGAATTTCTTCTATTATAATGAATAAAAGGCCACTAATTCTCTTAAAAATGCGAATTAGTGGTCTTTTCATTTTAAGATTTTTTCTTTCGACTATCAAAAGTGTATCTTCTACAGCTCCTAGTTTTTCCTACTCTAGCTCTTGCCGAAGTCCCATATGAACACGGTCCTGGATGGCAAGGATCTTTAGGAGGACAACAAGGTTGTCTCCAAATAATGACTAAAATTAAGAACCATAAAAGTAAACTAACACCAAACCCAAACCATTGACTTTCAATTTCCTGTGGTGGTGCTGATGTATTACTCAACAGTATTCTTTTAACTCTCTCAATTCGCTTTAAATGATTATCTGTAATTAGGTCGTTTGTCTTAGCTATTAAATCTAAGTTATTTATATATTTTTCGATAGTCTTTTGGTCCACGTTAGTTTTAACCTTAGCAATTTGATTCCAAATATATCTATCAGATTTTGTTCCATACTCATCCATAAATTGATTAAACTCTTCTGTCTTATCAGATGGAAATAGCATAGGTTCAAGGGTATAATGAACGGCCATTAAATACACCTCCTCTTTCTTTAGCTTATTCACAATATGTAATTAATGGGACTATATATTAAAAAATCCTTATGAAGTATTTTCTTCATAAGGATTTTTTAATATATCCTATGGGTTATAAATTCTTACCTTTGTACTATATAATACTAACTCCTATATACTAAGTACCACAAAAGGTTCTGTAAGGGCTGGTTGATGGTGGAGGTAGTGTGGCATAATCAGCCTGTTCTGGTGAGTAGGCGTAGGGACATGAAAGAACATTAAGAAGTCTTTGCATAACACTGTAATCCCCTTTTTTAACTGCCGCTTCTATGGCTTCTTCTACTCTATGGTTGCGAGGTATTATGGCAGGATTTCTATTTCCCATGAGCTTGTAGGAGGAGTCTTTTGTTTCTTTTTGCCTGTCTAATCTTGCCTGCCACATTTCATGCCACTGAGTAAATTCAGTAGTTCCAAAGAGAGACATATCATCCAGATTATCAAAAGTTAGTTCACGAAAAGTGTTGGTATAGTCCGCACCATGCTTCTCCATCATATTGAGAAGATCCTGAATAAGGGATTTATCTTGTGGCTCTTTGTTAAATATTCCAAGTTTTTCTCTCATTCCATCAAGCCAATTATTATAATACAATGTATTAAAATCTGCTATGGCATCTTGGGCCAGTTTCACAGCCTGATCTTTATTTACATGTATCAATGGCAGCAGGCTTTCAGCAAATCTGGCTAGATTCCACGCACCAATCTTAGGCTGATTGCCATAGGCATAGCGGCCATGAATGTCAATGGAGCTAAATACGGTTGCTGGGTCATAGGTATCCATAAAGGCACAGGGTCCATAATCAATGGTTTCTCCACTAATAGTCATGTTGTCCGTATTCATCACCCCATGAATAAAGCCAACCAGTTGCCATTTTGAAATAAGTATAGCCTGACCCTTGATCACTTCCTTAAGTAGGGAAAGATATTTGTTCTCGTCAGGGACAACCTGTGGAAAATGTCTTTCCAATGCGTAATCAGCCAGGGCCCTAAGTTCCTCAACAGTACCCCAGTTTGAAATGTATTGAAAAGTGCCTACACGCAGATAACTAGCGGCCACACGTGTGAGAATTGCACCAATTTCCTCTGTTTGGCGGATTATTGATTCGCCAGTTGTGACCACAGCTAGGCTACGAGTGGTAGGAATCCCTAGTGCATTCATTGCTTCGCTAATGATGTATTCCCGCAACATGGGTCCAAGTGATGCTCTTCCATCTCCCCGACGGGAGTATGGAGTTCTACCTGAACCCTTGAGTTGAATATCAACTCTCTCACCTGATGAAGTGATCTGTTCTCCAAGTAACACAGCCCGTCCGTCCCCCAAGATGGTGAAATGTCCAAATTGATGTCCTGCGTAAGCTTGTGCAAGAGGCAAAGCGCCTTTGGGAATCTGATTACCAGCAAAGATTTCTACACCATCACTACTTTCTATTGCCTGAGGGTTTAACCCCAGAGATTTTGCTAAGGGATGATTGAGAACAACCAACTTTGGTGAATGTACAGGGGTCGGATTCTGGTTAGTAAAAAATGATTTCGGTAGACGAGCATAGCTATTGTCGAAATTCCATCCTGTTTCTATTATTTCTTTTCTCTCTGTCATCGTATCTCCTTTCCTTCTTCTATATTTTTTCTATCCTAGCCTTTTCTTTTACAAGACAAAAATCATAAATACTTTATGATTTTTTTAGTTTTTTACTTTCTATATGAACACAACATAACTCATTTTTATTATCTGCTTCTTCCCTTTTATTATACTCTTTCTACCCGAAGATATATCCCGTTAAACCTCATATATGAATGCATAAGGAAAAATTTAACAGAAAAATTCCACTTAAACCAAGAGATACTTCCTTTAAATTAAATTTTCACATAAAAAATATTCAGGTCCCTTACTTTTTCAATCAGCTCCACTTACTCTTTTGATAGGCTATTTGGTTCAGTTGTATTTGCACCATTAATGTTCTCTCTTATATGTTGGTCATTATTCATTCCTGATAAAACACATGTAACTTCTTCATGATTCCATATCCATTTGAGAGCCCACTCGTCTGGATTCCTTTTAACCTTTGCCATGTCCCATAATTCCTCAACTTCTTTAGGAACCTTATTAGAAAGACTTCCACCTCTAAGGGGTTCCATAATGAATACTGCAATATCCCAGTCATAATCGTCCACAATATTTTTGAAAGCCTGAATGTCACAATGAGCAGAAAATCCTATATGTTTAACTTGGCCTTTCTTTTTTACATCATCAAGAAATTCAAGTACTCCCAAAGATTTCATTCTATTCCAATCTTCTGCTTTCTTTTCATCTATCCGTCCTAATCTGGTTTCTAAACGCATACAACCGAAACCTATTGTTGAAATCTGATCCCCTGTTTTAGGTACAACTCTATATTTCATCCAAAACCCCTCCTCTATTTTCATTTATAATTTTGAAATTAATTTATAAATTGTTGAAATTATAGGAATCACAGTTCCTTCTATATTGTCACATTCTTTTATTTCCTTATGTTAAATTCATTATATTAAAATTCCTTTATTTAATGAATGTATCTATTAATGATAAACTTATACATTTTACTGTTTAGTGTATCTTTCTTCACTCATATGCTGAACTTACTTTTTATTTAATTGACTAGCTAAAGATTATCAATTCTTCTAAATCTGTATTTGATTTTTGCATGGATTCACTTTGAGCTTTAATAGAGTCCGCAACATATCTTTAGTGCAAAGAAGAAACCATAAAAAGAACACCTACATAATATGCAGATGCTTTAGTCTAAAATATTTTTCATACTAAGCATACTAAGATTCACTTGAAGTACAAAGTATTTTAAAATGGATTGAAAATCCCCCAAACTAACGTCTGGGGGATCATGTAATTCAATGAAATATTTAATTTTAGTTTTTAAAATATGTAGGACACGCCATCTCCCCGCTCATTGCATCTTTAAAAAGTGCATCACAAATGGCCATACATCCACCACATATATCTGTGTATACACATGTATGGCACAAGCTGTCTACATGATATGTTCTATTTTTTAAAGACTTTATAAACTTACCGTCTGTATAGTATTCATAAATTGAATTAGCCTTTTCGTTCACCTTAAGATGGCTACAAGGTTTAAAAGAACCATCATCATGAATGGCTATAAAGATTTTGCCCGCCATACAACCTGAACGTTCTTTGTTAACACGCCCATTGTTAAGATAAATTAGTAGGTTAGAAATACATTAGGCCCTCCTAGAGAACAATAAACATCCACAAACCTATTTTCTTATTATTTTCAATTGTAAATAATAATTGACAACCTCTTTTAACTTCTCCATTTCAGGTGTTAAAATATTGTAACTTGTATCTGATCCATCTATTTCATAGCCATCATAATACAAGAACATAACTAGCCTCCCTATACATATTATTAACATTTTTTTATATCTACTCTATAATGTGATATGAAAAAACATCTCCATAAATTTATATTTCCAGTTTAAACAAATCTATAAGTTGATTATTGTCCATTTCAGTAATCCAATTCTCTTGCTTATCTGATACGATTTCTTTTGATAATTTAGTTTTATCTTCAATCATTAAATCAATTTTTTCCTCAATAGTACCTTTCATAATAAATTTATGTACTATAACATTTTTCATTTGCCCTATTCTAAATGCTCTGTCAGTTGCTTGATTCTCCACAGATGGATTCCACCACCTATCAAAGTGAATAACATGATTAGCTGATGTAAGGTTTAAGCCTACACCTCCTGCTTTAATAGAAAGTATCATAAATGGTACATACTCTTCTCCTTGAAATTTAGCTACAATATCTTTTCTTTTCTTTGCTGCTGTTGACCCATGGAATACAAGTCCTTTATGCTTGAAAACAGTTTCAAGAAAACTACTAAGTTCTTCTATAATTTCTTTAAACTGTGTAAATACAATAACTCTTTCTCTCTTTTCATAGATATTCTCACAAATTTCACGAAGTCTTTCAAATTTCCCACTATCTTTTTCAGCATAGTTGTTTTGACCAAGATATTGATCTGGGTGATTGCATATTTGCTTGAATTTCATTATAGATGAAAGTACAATTCCCTTACGTTCCATACCATTGTCAGTAGATTCAATCTTCAATTTAAGATCTTTCACTAATTTAGTATAAAGAACTATTTGCCTTTTTGTAAGAGTTGGATAGGTTTTCATTTCAATTTTTTCAGGTAAATCCGAAATAATAGTTTTGTCTGTTTTTAACCTTCTTAAAATAAATGGACTTACAACCTGTTTCAACTTACTATAATTATCTTGATTTTGTTTGAGTTTCTTTGTAAAGTCAGTAAATTCGCTAGAACTTCCAAGAAGACCTTTGTTCAAGAAATCAAACAATGACCATAAATCAGAAAGTCTATTCTCTATAGGCGTACCTGTCATCGCAATCCTATAATTTGCTTTTAATTGTTTTACAGCTCTCGTTTGTTTAGTTCTTGGATTCTTAATTGCTTGAGCCTCATCTAAAATAACTGAGTCCCATGTTCTGTTTTTAATCCATTCATATTTTGAAAGCATACCATATGTGGTTATAAAAAGGTCGTAATCTTGATCATATATACTTCCATCATGATATGGATTTTTATTTTCAGTGGGATGTAATACATAATACTTAAGTGCTGGAGCAAACTTTTCAATTTCACTCATCCAATTTCCTATAAGTGATGTAGGAATAATAAGCAATGTTTTTTCATTTTTATTATCCTTATAATAATTTAACAGTGCAATTACTTGAATTGTTTTTCCAAGTCCCATATCATCTGCAAGGCAGGCCCCCAATCCAAGACTCTTCATAAAGTAAAGCCAACTTAAACCTTTTTCTTGATATGAACGTAACTTAGCATGAAAATCATTACCACATGTAATAGACTCAATACTATCTATATTTGTCAATCTAGTAACTACTGAATTGATCCATTCTCCATTTGTTACTTCAAGTTCACATACCTCATCAGGTACTTTAAGTATTTTTTCAGCATTTAATTTGAAACGCATTGCTTCAATCATGCTCATATTATTTTCACTCATAAGACTCTGAGCCTGTTCATATGCTTTAAGGGTTTTTTCTAATTTTTTACGATCCACCTCTACCCATTTTCCCTTAATAAAAGCTAATCCCTCTGCTTCTGAAATTAGTTTTTTCAATTCAACAGCATCTATTTTGGATTCGCCAAGGGATAATTCGACTTTAAAATCCACAAGTGCATCTAAATTAACTCTTGATGGCATTTTGTTTCCAATAGTTACAGACATTTTTAATGAATTTGATCTGTTTTTCCACCAATTTGGTATACGACATGAAATTCCTGATTCTTCGTACAAGGGTATTTCCTTTAGAAAAGTATACGCCTCTTTTGCATTTAATCCTATTGGATTAAATATCTTTCCTGATTCAACAAGTTTTGAAATAAAAGAACTTTTTTCACAAGCTTTATTTACGGTTGTAAGTAATTCTGCTAGTTTCTTTTCATTTCTTTCATATTCTATAAGTGCATTTTTGAGAGGGAGATGTTTTGCGGCACCATCTTTTGATGCATCTGCTAAGTATGTACCTAAAAAAGCAAAGGGATAATCGTCCCCTTTCTTCTCTACTAAATGAAAGAAAATACGCCCATGAAGATGTGCCTCATAGTTAAATGTCTTTAAAAATTCTTCAACACTACCATTATAATTTTGCTTCATTTTAGAGAATACCTTATTAAGATCTTTCCATACCTTTCTAATCCATTCATTATTTAAGTATTCATGCCCAATTAAATAGGGAGATTTCTTTAATAAATCTTTAATTTCTTCCTCTTTTATAGTAACTATAATTTTGTGACCAGATAATTCAATATCTTGTTTCTTTGATAGTTTCTTTACAAATGTTACTGCAATACTTCTCAGATAACTAAGAGACTCAGAAATTGATGTTATTTTTTCTGATAAGCCAAGAGAAAACAATGCTTCACTTCTATCTTTTCTAAAGTGTTTATATACTTTTTCTTGAATCATAATTTGTTCTTCATTAATATGTCCTTTTATTTCCATCCAATCAATTTCATAAAAACCCTCTGGTTTTAAAATAACAATTAATTGTTTATTTTTCATTTCTACTAATTTAACTCTATCATGTGTTGTCATTGATTTCATCCTTCCAACAATTTTCAAATCACATCTTTCTTAAGAATTATTTGTACATCTTCTATACTAACAAATCCCGACCAAACTAAATATCACCATATAATTCTTCTAGATATATACCACAGCTATAATTTCCCCTATACGCTCTTATAACTTACATTATAGACTTCTTTTGTTGAGACTGAGTATTATATATTATTATTTATTTTTCTTTTCCCTCATTTATTTCATTAAAATCTAGTTTTTCCACATATCTAAGTTTACTATAGATTTATCAACACTAAGATTTCTTTATACAGTAACTTGCCTATAAGGGAAAATATATTGAAAATCTTTGGAACCCTGGAACGTCACAACATCCTATGCTACTCCAACATGACACATGAACCTATATACGAAGATTCACACTTTCGCTTGTGACAAGGACT
>NZ_JAOART010000074.1 GCF_025210435.1 Anaeromicrobium sp. | reverse complement strand
TACAACCCACTACTGAAAAGTAGCAAAGCCTATGGAGTGTTATAGCAAACCAAAGTAGCTTCGGCAAAATGGGACATTATGAAGTAGGAAAGAAACAAAATCTTTAATTTGTAGATTTTTATAGATTTTTGGTAACGGAAATATGAACAGTATTATAAAAGGAATTCTTATATGTATTGTAGGAGCATTAGTGATAATTAATTATAGTACTTTTAATGAAACTAATAGGACATATAAAATATTACACGCAAACAATATGGATTATCATATGAGCCTAGACAATAATGAGTTACTAGTTTACTCAAAGAATTATAAATTAATAGATAGGGAGAAAATTTTCACTGATGATGAAAGAATACTTAGTTATGACACGGGAGATTTGAACAATGATGGACATGATGAGATAGTAGTATTAGGGAGAAAAAATAGTAGTTCTTATGGAAATAATTTAGTTATATTTAAGTATAATAACAATTTTGAAAAAATATATACTAAGGATTTTTCTATTTTAAATCCTTGGAAAGTACAAATCTGTAATGTGGATGGAGATAATGTGAAAGAAGTGTCCATAGGTGTATACAAAAAGTCAAAATATCACCCTGTTATGGCTAAAAGACCCTTCATATATGAGTACAAAAATAAAAAATTATTTCCTAAATGGAGGGGATCAAGATTATCTAAGCCCTTTGAAGATTATATTTTTGTAGATGTAAATAAGGATAATAGGCATGAAATTGCAGCTATAGAATTACTTAAAAATGGGAAAAAGGTCTTTTCATGTTACAAATGGAAGGGATTTGGATTTGAAAGTATAGGACAAAGTAAAGATTTTCAAGACATTTTATCTATTGAGAAAAGTTATGAAAATCCAAATGAATTTAAAGTTTTATTAAAAGAACATGGGACCTTAGTAAAAGGGATTGTATCTTATGATAATAATAAATTAGTTATTAATTATGAAAATATGCTTAAATAGGGAGGGGTATTTATGAAGGGAAAGAGGATAGTAAGTCTACTAGTATGTATTGTTTTAATATTTATGGTACTAATTAGTGGATGTAGCAAAAAAGAAGAAGTAAGAAAGGAATCTATAACAGAGAAAAAAGAAGAGATTATAAAAGAAACTATAAAGGAAAGTAAAGGGGAAAAATTAGCTCTTAATGAAGAACGTATAAGAAATAATATACATATTCCTTATGAAGAAAGGGACTATGAAAAAAAAGTAGATCCCTATATTATAAATGGGGATTTATCTAATATAGAGAATTTAAGCCAATTTGGAACCTTTAATGAAGAGCAGATAAGATTACTATCAAAAAATGGATTTGTAGTAAATCCTACTAGTGAAGAACAATTATTTTATATTTACGAAAATAATGAGTATATGAAGATACCATCCTTTGTTACTACCGATTCTGTACTCCATGTATATCATGTATTTTATGATTACTCTTTAAGAACTTTAGAACAGGAAAAGTTATTGGGTTTATTAGAAAATTTGACAAAGAATATGTTAGATAAATCAATTTATTTATATGAAAAAGCCAAGGATGAAAAGGTGAAAAGGGCTTTAACTAAAAATATTTCCTATTTTGCAGTGGCACAAATGCTACTTGAAAGGGAAATGCCACAAAATTTACCTAAGGAGTCACTGGAATTAGCCCGTGGCGAATATGAGCTAATTAAAAAGGAAGAAGGGATTAAGCCATCAATTATTTTTCCCTATGATTTAGACTATAGCCAATACAAGGTTCGTGGACACTATACTAGAAATGATCAATTGAAAAAATATTTTAAATCTATCATGTGGTATGGTCAAGCTTCCTTTCCACTATATTCAATGGATGAGGATGGAAATAAAAATAAAAGTATAGATGAAACCCTTGAAGCTTTACTTATGACCTATTCCATATTCCTGAATAATGAAGAAGATATTAAATTATGGGAAAACATTTATGATGTGACAAACTTTTATGTGGGATCGGCAGATGACTTGAGTATATATGATTATAAGAAAATATTAATAAGGGCCTATGGAGAAAATCCAAGTATAGATGATTTTTCAGATGAGGACAAATTAAATATAGTTTATGAAGAAGGTAAAAATTTACCTGAACCTAAAATACAGGGCAAATATACGGGCACAAAAATACCTGTAGGAAAACAGTTTAGATTTATGGGTCAAAGATATGTGGCAGACGCAGATATTATACAAAGACTAGTAGAACCCTTAAAAAGACCTGTGCCATCTGGTTTAGATGTTATGGCAGTTATGGGCTCTAAAAGGGCTTGTGAAATACAATTAAATATTAATAAGGAACAGGAAAAATGGGAAGAGTATGAAACTGTACTTAATAGAACTAAAGAAGAATTTGGTCAGATAAAAGAAGATAAATGGAAATCTAATATGTATTATGGTTGGTTATGGACACTAAAGGGCCTCCTTAAAGAATTTAAGGGAGGATATCCATCCTTTATGACCAATAAGGCCTGGGAGGACAAATCCCTATCGACGGCTTTAGGGAGCTGGGCTGAGTTAAAGCACGATACAGTATTATATGGAAAACAAAGTGGAGCAGAATGTGGTGGAGGAATGGAGCCTCCAAAAATAAAGGGATATGTGGAACCTAATATGGAGGTTTATAGTAAACTCCTTTGGTTAACTAAGTATTCTAGACAAAATTTAAGGGATAGGAATCTATTAACGGGAGAGCTAGAGAGTAAGCTAGAACAATTTGAGGATTTACTAAAATTTCTAATTAATTGTTCTATTAAGGAACTCAGAAACGAAGAACTAAGTGAAGAAGAATATGATCAATTGTTGACCTATGGTGGGTTACTTGAGTATTTCATGAGTTCCTTTGCAGGTGATGGCATGAAATGGTTTGAAATAACTTCAGAAACTGATAAAAATATGGCGTTAATAGGAGATATACATAACATAGGGTCAGGAGCATATTTTGAAGTAGGTGTAGGACCTGCCTCTGAAATGTATGTGGTTGTGCCTATAGATGGAAAATTATATTTAACAAGGGGAGCTGTTTTTAGCTACTATGAATTCGTATCAGAGGAAAGATTAACAGACGAAAAGTGGCAAAAGATCATAAAAGAAAATAAGGAACCTACACAACCTTTATGGATGAAGAATTTCATAAATATGGATAAGATACAAATACCTATGCCAGCAGAACCCTATTCCACAGGATGTTAATATGAAAAGGATAGTAATAGGGATTGTACTAATAATAGGAATAATAGGATTTGCACAAAGGAATTCTGATGAAGTGACCATTTCTGCAGTAGGAGACATATTATTAGATCGTGGTGTTAGGAAAATTATTGAAGAAGAAGGATATGAATACCCCTATGAAAAGGTAAGAAATAGCCTAAATAATAGGGACATAGTAGTTGCTAATTTAGAATGTCCTATTTATGATGGGAATAATCCTGTATATAAAAGGCCAGATATAATTTTTAAGGGAGGCACTGAAAATGTTAATTATATTAAAAGTGCTGGAATTAACCTTTTAAATTTAGCTAATAATCACACCATGGATCATAGAAGCGAGGGGTTACTTAGTACTATTGAAGCATTAAATAAAAACCATTTAGATTACTTTGGAGCAGGAAAAAATAGTAAGGATGCTAAAAAATTAAAAATAGTGAAAATAAATAACACTAGAATTGGATTTTTAGGCTATAGTGTCTTTCCCCCTGAAGGATATGTTTTTTTTCCAGATAGACCCCATGTGGCTAAGGTAGATCCTAAAAGAATAAAAATAGAAGTAAAGGATGCTAAAAGGAAGTGTGATTTTTTAATAGTTTCTTATCATTGGGGAAATGAATATGAATCCTATCCCAGTGAAAATCAAATTAAACTTGCCCATGAAACTATAGATAGTGGTGCTGACTTAATATTAGGCCATCACCCCCACGTACTTCAAAGTATTGAAAAATATAGGGATAAATATATTTTCTATAGTTTAGGTAATTTTATATTTGATAGACAAATACATTGGGGAACAGATGAGACTATTATTGCTAATTTTAAAATTAAAAATAAAAGAATAGTGAATATTGAGTTAGTGCCAATAAAGATAATAAATGGTCAACCTAACTTAGCCCAAGGTGAAATTAAAGAAAAAATATTAAATCATTTAAAAAGAATATCACCTAAAGGGCATATAAAAGAGAGTTGAAGAAGAAATACAGATTTCTATATAAGTATTATAATTAATTCATTGTCAGAAATGGTTTGGGGAACTATAATTATAGATATATAAGTTGTAATTAAGGTGAAAGGTAGAAAATTATGAATAATACAGGATTTAATAAATATGGAATTAATAAAGAAATAATAAAAGCATTAAATGTACTAGGATATGAAAAACCTATGGAAGTTCAATCTAAAGTAATCCCCCTAGTACTTGAAGGAAAAGACTTAATAGTAAAAGCTCAAACGGGTAGTGGAAAAACAGGGGCCTTTGCCATTCCCCTTTGTGAGAAAATTAAACTTGATACTAATAGTCCCCAAATACTAGTATTAACACCCACTAGGGAGCTCGCAGTACAGGTTAGTGATGAAATTACTAATATAGGAAAGTTTAAAAAAATAAGAAGTGTGAAAGTATATGGAAAACAACCTATACAAATGCAGATAAGACAATTGAAACAAAGAGTTCATGTGGTAGTGGGAACTCCTGGAAGAGTTAGTGATCATATAAAGAGAAAAACTATTAAGCTAGAAGATTTAAAATATCTAGTTATAGATGAAGCTGATGAACTTTTAAATAGAGGTTTCATAGATCAAGTGGAAGATATTATAAAAAAGCTTCCCCATGATAGGAAAACACTACTTTTTTCTGCAACTATGCCTGAGAAAATTAAGGACATATGCTCAAAATACATGATAGATCCAAAAGAAGTTCAAATAGAATCAAGAAATCCCACTACTAAAAAGATTAAACAGTTTTTTTATGAAGTAGAAGAAATGGATAAGGTTTCACTGCTTAAAAATATTATAAATGAAGAGGAACCTGAGAGTTCCATTGTATTTTGTAATACTAGAGAAGGTGTTGAAAGGTTAACTAACAAATTGAAAAGACAGGCATATCATTGTGAAGGACTCCATGGAGGCATGCATCAGAATATTAGACTTAGGACCATATCTAAATTTAAGAGGGGAGAATTTAACTTCTTAATAGCTACAGATTTAGCAGGTAGAGGAATTCACGTGAATAATCTATCCCTAGTTATTAATTATAATGTACCCTTTGAAAATGAAGCCTATGTACATAGAATAGGAAGAACTGGCCGAGTGGAGGAAAAGGGTATGGCCATATCATTAGTATCATCTAATGAGGAAGAGCGATTTAATGAACTTAAAGAGTATTTAAATTATGAAATACCAAAGGGAAAGATAATTAACAAAAAGGATAATGCAGTAAATAGAAAATTAAAGAAAAAGCCTAAAATTCAAAGGGACGTGGCAGAAAACTTTAATAAGGATATTACTAGAATACGTATAAATGCAGGAAGTAAGAAAAAAATCAGAACAGGGGATATATTAGGAGCCCTTACTAATATAAAAGGGGTGAATGGAGAGGACATTGGTATAATTGATATTCAAGACACCTGTTCCTACATAGAAATATTCAACAAAAAAGGTCATATGATTTGGAAGGCACTTCAAGACAATAAGATAAAAGGGAAAAACATAAGTGTTAAAAAAATTAGAATTAGAGGTAACTCAAATAGATTTTAGAATAATAAAAGGAGAGGATCATGAAAATATTAGTAGATGCAGATGCTTGTCCAGTAAAGGATATAGTCTTAAAGGTGGCCAAGGAATATAATATACCAATAATAATGATTAAAAATATTTGTCATGAACTCTATGATGATTATGCACAGATCATAACAGTAGATCAGGGACGGGATATGGCTGATATAGTATTAATAAATAACACGAAGGATGGAGATGTGGTTATAACTCAGGATTATGGGGTGGCAGCTTTAGCCCTTTCTAAGAGAGCAGTAGCCATCAATCAAAATGGCTTAGTTTACACCAATGAAAATATTGATGAATTATTAATGAGAAGACATACAAATCAGCAAAATAGGAGAAAACATAAAAAATATACTAAAGTTCCTAAGAGAACTAAGGAAGATAATAAAAGGTTTGAAGACAAATTCAGGAAACTAATAAAATCCATGTTAGGCATGTAAAATAAAAATAACTGGTCAAGATTATGACCAGTTATTTTTATTCTTTGTTTCAAGGATAATTTTCCCTAGCTGTTTTCCTATGGATTCTAATTCATTATTGAGTTTTGAAAGAATTTCATTAGAGCCTATCTTCTCTTCATGTTCTCTTTCTTTCATTTGTCCTATTCCATAGGGATCATGATAGTTTTTCATAAATAATCACCCAGTAATAGTATGCCTAGTTTTTAATTATTTATTAGGAAAAAGGAATGAAAAAATATAAAAAATGGGTTTAGAGATAGGGACAAATAAGAATAAAGTGTTTTGGCTCTATTTTTATTTATTATTAAGGATATACGTACGAAAAAAGGAATAGAAAGTATATTGTATGCCAGATTTGACATGTATTAAAGAATATAATAGAATAAAGTTATTTTGGCTAAAAGATGATTTTTTATCACATATTATAAAAAACTATGGATAGGAATATGCCTTAGACACGTACATTGAAAATAGAAATTATTTATATTAATAGAAACAATTTTTATAAGGAGTGAAATATATGAATTTGAAAGATTTACCTAAAATAGAATTGCATTGTCATCTAGACGGAAGTATTAGACCAGAGACTATAATTAGCATTGCAAAGAAAGATGGCATAGAAATACCAACTGAAAACATAGATGGAATAAGAGAATATGTTATGGCACCTGTAGACTGTAAATCTCTAGATGAATATCTTGATAGATTTACTTTACCTAATAAAGTAATGCAGACAAAAGAAAATTTAAAAAGGGTAGCATATGAATTATTAGAAGATGCATCTAAGGATAATGTGAAATATATAGAAATAAGGTTTGCCCCTTCTCTCCATAGGGCTAAGGGATTATCATTTGAAGAGGTTATAGAGAGTGTATTAGAGGGAATGAAAGAAGGGGAAGAGACATATCCTATTAAAAGCAACTTAATACTTTCTTGTATGAGAACCATGTCTGTAAAAGAAGCCTTTAAAGTTGTGGAAGCGGGAAAAAAATATTTAAATAAAGGAGTAGTGGCTATAGATCTAGCTGCCAGTGAATATGAAAATTTTGCACAAAAATATAAGGAACCAATAAAAAGGGCAAGGGAATATGGATATAGAGTTACCATACATGCAGGAGAAACGGGAATAGGAAAGAATGTATTAGATGCTATAAAAATACTTAAAGCGGAGAGAATTGGACATGGCATATATGCTAAAGATTCAAAAGAGGCATATGAAATATTAAAAAATTCCCATGTGATCATAGAAATGTGTCCAACAAGTAACGTACAGACAAAGGGGGTAGCTAGCTATGAAAGTCATCCCCTTAAGGAGTTTTTCCAAGATGGAATAAAGGTAACATTAAATACGGATAATATGACCGTGTCAAATACTACTTTAACTAATGAACATGAGTTAATGAAGAAGGCACAGAACATAAACATACAAGATTATAAGAAAATGTATCTACATGGAGTTGATGGATCCTTTGCATCAGAAAAAATAAAGGAAGAATTAAGAAAACATATATCTATAATATGTTAAAAAACATGACAAATGTCATATTATCAAAAGGTGAAAAGTGTTAACCTGTGTATGGAAGTAAAAAAATAAAATAAATAAGGTTCTAGTGGGTGTACTTTATATTAGGTCCTTCTCCTAATATATAAAATAGATTTAGTGTATAGTGTATAAAAGAAAATTTGTCCTGCTAGGACATTTTTTTTTATTTTAAATAAATTCAAACTCTTTTCTGAAAATTTCAAATTGTGAGAGGAGTTTTTTAATTTAAGGGAAATATATATTAATAAGGTAGATTTATAATTTGAATAAAAAATTTCATAATATTAAAACTATACAAAAGGGGTGTTTATCATGAAGAGAAAAGATTTGGAGAATAAAGGATTTGCAACGAAGGCCGTACATGGAGGGAATAAGTTAGACCCTACTACAGGATCTTTAGCTACCCCAATATATCAAACGTCTACATTTGTATTCCAATCTGCTGAGCAGGGTGGAAGACGTTTTGCAGGAGAAGAAGAGGGATATATTTACACAAGATTAGGAAATCCAACTAATACTCAGCTAGAAGAAAAAATAGCCATATTAGAAGGTGGAGAAGCTGGCGTATCAACCAGTTCTGGAATGGGGGCTATAACTTCTGCCATGTGGACCCTACTAAAGGCAGGAGATCATATAATATCAGCGGATACTATTTATGGATGTACCCATGCTTATTTAAGTCATGGTATTACAAGATATGGGGTAGAAGTCACATTTGTAGATGCATCTGATCCTGAAAATGTGAAAAAAGCAATGAAAGAAAATACTAAGCTTATTTATTTAGAGACCCCAGCAAATCCAACTTTAAAAATCACAGATATTAAGAAAATATCAGAAATAGCCCATGAAAAGGAAGATTGTGTAGTTATGGTGGACAATACTTTTTCTACACCATATTTACAAAGACCACTTGAGCTAGGAGCAGATATAATAATCCATTCTGCTACTAAATACTTAAATGGACATGGAGATGTTATAGCTGGTTTTGTAGTTGGAACTAAGGAATATATAGACCAAGTTAGATTATTTGGAATTAAAGATATGACTGGTGCAAATTTAAGTCCCTTTGATGCCTATTTAATAATGAGAGGTATGAAAACTTTAGAAATTAGGATGGAAAAACATTGTGCTAATGCCATGGAAGTGGCTAAGTTTTTAGAAGACCATCCTATAGTTCAAAAGGTATATTATCCAGGACTTGATAGCTTTGAACAATATGACCTTGCCAAGAAGCAAATGAAGTTACCAGGAGCTATTATTGCCTTTGAATTAAAGGGTGGTGTAGAGGAAGGTAAGAAATTAATGAATTCTATGGAAATGTGCAAATTAGCCGTAAGTTTAGGAGATGCAGAAACTTTAATTCAACATCCAGCTTCCATGACCCATTCTCCATATGAACCAGAAAAGAGACTAGAGGCAGGAATTACAGACGGATTAGTTAGATTATCTGTAGGCCTTGAAGATTCAAAGGATATAATAGATGATTTGAAAAATGGATTAGACAAATTAATTTAAGGCATGGTGAGGGAGCAGATTAAACATATGTAAACGACTCCATAACGAAGAAAATAATTCAAATAACCAGTGAGATAACTAATTTATTTTTTGAATATGCCTTAATAAAAGGGTCACTTAGGAAATTTCCTAAGTGACCCTTTTGAATTTATATCCAGGGAATAAGAGTAATGGACATGAAAAAAATAAATCAGCCAGGTCACGTGTCCTTTTATCCATTTTATTAATTACGTAAACCTGTACATATATGTATATGCACTGGCTTGTGTAATCAATAAACTGAAGAAAATTACGATACAATCTGACTACTTTATTTTTTAATGTGCCTAAGCTTTTTAATTATGAAGAAATTATATAATTAACCTTCTTGGATTAAACGAACTTCATATAAATCACAATCTTCTGCTTTAGCAGAAAAAGAACATTTTCCGTTTATGCAATGTAAACAAGTTACAACTCTACAAGTCTTTCTATAACTTCTAGGTTCATTTCCCTTTTTTTTCATTCTGCACACCTCCATAATTGCATACATGTATTCTTAATTAAATTATAATGAATTTTCAGACAAAATTCAATAGGAAAATAAAAATTAATTTTTTCCAATTGAGCTTTAATAAATTCTATTTATCATTAAAGTTTATAGTTAATAATATATTCCATTTTAAAATAGGGTTGTGATACTAACATTTTACAATTAGAACTTCATAGTTGTATGAGGAAGGGAATAACTTTGTAAAGGCCATAAAAAGCTTGTCATCATCCAAGGATGGTATCTATAGCAAAGAAGTGAAGTGATGTTTAGTGATAGATGTAGTAATAATCCTTGATAGTTGACTATAAAGGTTTGAATAGAATAAAAGAAGCCTTAAAGTATAACATATCTTATAGAACTGAATATAATAATGTAGAAGAAAGGAAAGAACTGAATAAAGACCAATTGGACAGATTAGAATCTAAAACTATTATGTCTTGTTTGAAAGGTGTTTTGGTCATGTACTCTTTCCTCTAATTTTTATAGATACCCATTATAAAATACCAGAAATGATAGAATATACAGATAAATTGTTAGTAGAATTGAAATTAGATATGGCCTATGGAGATA
Organism: Anaeromicrobium sp.; assembly: GCF_025210435.1. Lineage (GTDB taxonomy): Bacteria > Bacillota > Clostridia > Peptostreptococcales > Thermotaleaceae > Anaeromicrobium. Next base: position 30,621 of record NZ_JAOART010000074.1, on the reverse strand, counting down.
ATAAGGGTGATTTTAAAAAAAATAAACAGTCCACTGGGATTTAGGAGACAAGCCTCCCAAATTTTGAAACTAATTTAACACGAAAGCCATGGGAATTACTGGACAAGCAGACTGGTGGTAGTAGATAATTATTAAATTGCAAGTGGAGGGATTATTCAGGAATGTTTAGAAGATAAACAAAGCAGGATACAAGAAAATGTATTTATTAGAGATGATAAAGGGGAAAGAGTTGGATTAGAAAAGTGTAAAGGTCAGAAAATATAGGTAAAAAGAAAGACTTTTTATTTAAACATTTAATGAATTAAAAAATAGAAAGGAGAAAATATATAATGAGTAAAAATATAGAAACACTAGATTATATAATAAATTATAGGCCACCGCATTATAATAAAGAATTTCCTCTAATTCTTTTTTGGAGGAATAAATCTGGGTGCAGTACACTTGTCAAATGGTTTTTTTTCCAAATTGGAATTCTTGAAGAAGCACGGAAGTATGCTCGAAATGTCCATAAATATGAATTTAAAGTATATAAAAAGCAAAATGGTTACAAGGAAGAGGTAAAAGAGCAAATATTACAGTCAAAGAAAGATGTTTTTAAACTTGTACGCAATCCATATAAAAGGACAGTTAGTTCATTTTTGCATCTTTCAAACGTTGTATTAAAAGGTAATTATAATGAAGGTTTATATAGAGAATGGGAAAAAATAAATGAATTATTTCATAACAATAAAAATAGTAATAAAGGTATACATTTCAAACAATTTTTATACTATATTAAACATGTAGGTTCAGATATAGAGAGAATAAATACTCATATCGCTCAACAATATATAGAAGGTGAGGAACTGTTTATAAAAAATTATATACACTTGGAAAATTTTAATGATTGTATTTCAGAAATTGAAGAAAAGTATAGATTAAAAAAGTCGCCTCTTTTAGAAATTACTAAATCGAAACATCACAAAGCACCATTAATGAATATTACAGGAGATTATTCAGAAACTATAATTACAAAGGAATATTTTTTTAAAAAATCTCTTCCAACTTATGAAAGTTTTTATGACAAAGAGGCAATAGATTTAGTCAAGGAAATATTTAAAAAGGACATTGAAATGTACGGATATAAAAATATATAGAAATAAATGTTGTAGTAAAAGATAAATAGATAATAATCTATTTAAATGAAATATAAAACAGGTTAATATTATGGGAAAATTATTTATCAAGGGGTTTGCAAATAAATCTGTGCTTAAATGGAAATCAATACTTCTTTCTGGTAAGAATTAAGAATATAATTTAAACCAGGAAGGAGATTTTTTTATGAATACTTTTAGAAAAGGATTATTAAGAGAAATTATTCTATCGATTTATGAAAAAGTAATTTATTATTACTATAGGACAAAATAAAAAACTTCCTTGTGTTATGATTTTTGCCAAAATCAATTTAAACATAAGGAAGTTTTTTACAATATTAAATTCTTTATAAATTTACTGTGTCAAAAAGTAAGTTTTACTTTGATGTGACAGTAGAAGTTGTGACACTAACTTATTTATTCACATATATTGGATAGTAGATAAGGGGGATCACAATGAAAATATTAATAACTGGATCTAATGGTCAGTTAGGTACAGAATTACAAAATCAGCTAAATGATAGGAACATTACCTATGTAGCTTTTAATAAATCTGAATTAGACATTACTAATTTTAGTGGAGTAAATAGTATTATATTAAAAGAAAATCCGCAAGTTGTTATAAATTGTGCTGCATACACGAATGTGGATGGTTGTGAAAAAAATGAGATAAGTGCTTTTAAGGTAAATGGAATTGGGGCTCAGAATCTGGCAATTGCAACTAATAAGATGAAATGTAAAATTGTTCATATTTCTACTGACTATGTTTTTGATGGTGAAGGCAATATACCATACAGAGAATATAATAGAGTAAATCCTCAAAGTATTTATGGAGAGAGTAAATTACTAGGTGAAAAATTAGTAGAAAAGTTTAATCCAAAACATTTTATAATTAGGACTTCATGGTTGTATGGAGAAGGAAATAATTTTGTAAAGACCATGTTAAACTTGGCATCATATAAGGATGAATTAGGTGTAGTTGATGATCAATTAGGAAGTCCCACAAGTACAGTTGATTTAACTAGATCAATAATCGATCTTATGGAAACTGACCATTATGGAATATTCCATGGAACCTGTGAAGGTAGTTGTAGTTGGTATGATTTTGCTAAAAGAATATTTGAACTAAAAGGGATAGACATTAAATTAAATAAAATAACCACAAAAGAATTAAATAGATTAGCTTCAAGACCTAAGTATTCAATACTAGATAATTTTATGCTTAAATTATTAGGGCTAAATACTTTTAGACATTGGGAAGATTCACTAAAAGAATATTTGAGAAATGAGGTATAAATGATGAAAGGAATAGTATTAGCAGGTGGGGCAGGAACAAGGCTATATCCGATTACAAAAGTAGTATCTAAGCAATTATTACCTATATATGATAAGCCAATGATATATTATTCTTTATCTGTTTTGATGCTTTCAGGAATAAAAGATATACTAATTATTTCAACACCTAGAGATTTACCCATGTATAAAGAATTATTAGGAGATGGAAGTCAATTGGGAATTTCTTTTTCATATGAAGTTCAAGAAAAACCAAGGGGCCTTGCAGAAGCATTTATAATTGGGGAAAAGTTTATAAAAGATGATAAGGTAGCATTGGTCTTAGGAGACAATATTTTTTATGGACATAGATTTACAAACATACTTAAGAGGGCAGCTTCATTGAAAGATGGAGCAGTCATATTCGGATACTATGTAGTAAATCCTAAAGCCCTTGGCGTAGTGGAATTTGATAAAGAAGGAAATGTTATTTCTATTGAAGAAAAACCAGAAGAACCTAAATCTAATTATGCCGTACCTGGATTGTATTTTTATGATAATAACGTAGTAGAAATTGCAAAGAATATAAAACCATCAGCAAGGGGAGAATTAGAAATTACTTCTATAAATGAAGAATATTTAAAGAGAGAAAAGCTAAGAGTAGAATTATTTGGCAGAGGTCTGGCGTGGCTTGATACGGGAACAAATGAAGGTCTACTGCAAGCTACCAACTTTGTAGAAGCAGTTCAAAAAAGGCAAGGGCTATATATAGCTTGTTTAGAAGAAATTGCTTATAAAATGGGATATATTGATAAAAAGCAGCTTATAAAATTAGCTCAATCACTTTTGAAAACTGATTACGGTAGGTATTTACTCCATATAGGAAAGGGCATATGAATAGAGGTGTAGTTATGGAGAAGTTTATGTTTATAGAGACAGAAATAGAAGATTTATATGTGATTGAAACAAAAATTTTTGGAGATAATAGGGGCTATTTTATGGAAACATACAACGAAAAAGATTTTAAAAAAGCAGGACTAAATGTTCCATTTGTTCAGGATAACCAGTCAAAATCAAAAAAAGGAGTACTTAGGGGATTGCATTTTCAATGTAAGTATCCTCAAGGGAAATTAGTAAGAGTTACAAAGGGAGAAGTATTTGATGTGGCAGTTGACCTTAGGAAAAATTCTAAGAATTTTGGCGAATGGTATGGAGTAATTTTATCTGAAGAGAATAAAAGGCAATTTTACGTTCCGGAAGGTTTTGCCCATGGATTTTTAGTTCTATCAGGTGAAGCAGAATTTGTTTATAAATGTACAGATTTTTATTATCCAGAAGATGAAGGTGGAATACTTTGGAATGATTTAGATATAGGTATTCATTGGCCCTTAAATGAAGTAGATGAAATTATACTTTCAGAAAAGGATAAAAATTGGAAAACATTAAAGACAACGAAATTATATTTTTAGATATAAGAACCTGAGGTGAAAAAATGAAAACCCTATTAGTAACAGGTGGAGCAGGCTTTATCGGTAGTAATTTTATAAGGTATATGATTAATAAATATAAAAATTATAAAATAATTAATCTAGACTTATTAACTTATGCAGGAAATTTAGAAAATTTAAAGGATATAGAACATAATCCTAATTATGAGTTTATAAAAGGAAATATATCAGATAAAAAACTAGTAGATAAAATAGTATTTAAGAAAGTAGATTATATAATAAATTTCGCAGCAGAATCCCATGTGGATAGAAGCATAGAAGATCCTGAAGTTTTTATAAGAACAAATATAATGGGAACACAAGTTTTGTTAGAAGCTGCTAAAAAATACAATATAGAAAAGTATGTTCAAATCTCTTCAGATGAAGTATATGGTTCATTAGAAAAAGAAGGATTATTCACAGAAGAAACGCCAATTGCTCCAAATAGCCCATATGCAGCTAGCAAGGCGTCAGCAGATTTATTGGTTAGAGCATATTATAAAACATATGAATTACCAGTAAATATTACTAGATGTTCAAATAATTATGGTCCTTATCAATTCCCTGAAAAATTAATTCCTTTAATGATAGCTAATGCCTATGATAATAAGGATTTACCTATATATGGAGATGGACTTCAGATTAGAGATTGGATTCATGTTAAGGATCATTGCAGGGCCATAGATTTAGTAATTCACAAAGGAAGAATAGGTGAAGTATATAATATTGGAGGAAATAATGAAAAAGCAAATATTCATATAGTAAAACTTATACTTAATAAACTAAATAAGTCAGAAACATTAATAAGATATGTAAAAGATAGATTAGGACACGATAGAAGATATGCTGTAGATTCGTCTAAGATACGAAATAAACTAGGGTGGAAGCCAAAGTATGATTTTGAAAGAGGCATAGAAGAGACTATTGATTGGTATTTAGATAATAAAACATGGTGGAAAAAGTTAAGCTGTAAAACTAATTAAAAAATGATATATATTTAGAATAAATGCCTAAAGGTAGACCCTATTAGGTATTTATTTATAAAGTCAAAAACCTTCAACATAGTATGAAATAGTAGAGATATAGTTATAGCTATTGGACCAAAGAGGTACATAGTAATACATGTAGTAATATTCAATGATAATTATCTATAGATTTCGTATTTATAAACTTGCTTTATATGGGCCTACTTTAGGGAAATATATTGAAAATTTTTTCTATTGAAGTCCTTGTCACAAGCGAAAGTGTGAATCTTCGTAGATAGGTTCATGAGTCATGTTGAAGTAGCATATGCTGTTGTGACGTTCCTCAATTCCAAAAATTTTCAATATATTTACCTTCGTAGGCAAGTTACTGTATAAAACAAATTTAAAATCAAAAAATCTATATAGAAACCTGTATTTGAAATAATCCTATTCTATGATAAAATAAAAGTATAGTTCTTGGGGCTAAACTAATATTGCTATATACCACTCTTTATTAATATATAAAAACGGGCTAGGGGAATCTTATAAAAGATTCCCCACATTTTTTTAACTCTATATTTATTTAGTAAAACCTATAATTTTATTTATCTTCCTTTATTATAACAGTTTCTTCCTTTAATGCCTTTACTAAACTCACCATGGCAAATATCATTATGAATATGAACGGAAATGCTGCTGCTATAGATGCAGTTTGTAACATTCCAAGTCCACCTGCTAATAATAGTGCTAATGCCATTACAGATTGTAATATACCCCAAACAATTTTCTTTCCATTAGATGGGTCTAAATCTCCATCAGATGAGAACATTCCCAATACGAAAGTTGCTGAGTTTGCAGATGTTATAAAGAATGTACATAATAAAGTAACTGCTATTACAGATATTATTCTTCCTAATGGATAATGACCTATAACTACGAAAAATGCTGTAGAAGTGGATTTTATAGCTTCTGTAGCCACGTCTAATCCTAAGTGCATTCCCATAGTTCCAAATATTGAGAACCATAAGAAAGATCCTAATGCAGGTACTAACATAACTCCAAGGACAAATTCCTTAATGGTTCTACCCTTAGATATTCTTGCAATAAATGTTCCTACAAATGGTGCCCAAGCAATCCACCAAGCCCAGTAGAATATGGTCCAAGAACCAAACCAACTATCACTACTAACATATAAACTATCTCTTAGGAAATCTCCAAGATATAGACCTAGTCCATTAACAAATGTATTTATAATCTCTATTGTAGGTCCTATGAATAGGGCTACTACTACTAGACCTGCTGCAATAACAAGGTTTGCATTACAAATCCATTTTATACCCTTTTCAACACCTGAAACTGCTGTATAAACTACTATAACAGTTATTATACCTATTATGGCAGTTTGAACAGTTTGGTTTTCAGCTAATCCAAATACATAGTTAAGTCCACTGTTTATTTGTAGTGTTCCAAGTCCTAATGATGTGGCTATTCCTGCTGCTGTTGCAAATACTGCCATTACATCAACTGCTTGACCTATAGGACCCTTTGCACCCTTTTCTCCTATTAATGGAATAAATACGGAACTAATAAGACCTGGTTTATCTTTTCTAAATTGCATATATGCAAGGGCCATTGCTAATACTGAATAGTTAGCCCATGGATGAAGGCCCCAATGAAAGAATGATTTTTTTATGGCAAAATCTGCTGCTGCTTGAGTTCCTCCCGTTAAGTTCAAGGGATTTACATAATGATTAAGAGGCTCTGCCACTCCCCAGAATACTAATCCAATTCCCATACCTGCACTAAACAGCATGGCAAACCAAGTGGCATATGCAAACTCTGGCTCATCATCATCTTTTCCAAGCTTTATATTTCCATATTTACTAAATCCAATCCATATACAAAATAAAACAAATGAAAACATTGATATTAAATATAACCAACCAAACTTTCCAACTAATACATTGAAAGCTCCTGTGGCTGCAATTTCAAAGGTTCCTGGAGATAGTAATCCCCAAAGGGTTATTCCAATAACTATAACTAGAGACCATATATATACTTTATTATTCTTCATAATTGCCTCCTATACAAATTTAATATTAGGAGACTACGGGTAAATCACCTATAGTCTCCTATGTGTTATGTCTTTTAAACCGACTTATATTTTTACTTTAAATACAGTTTGTTCTTCAATTTCTGTTTCTAGAGCATCAAGAGCTACACCCACTCTATGATGTCTAAGTTTCCATTGATCTTCCTTAGAAGTTGCAGGATCTCCTAATGGATAAGGTATAGAAATTGTTGGAACCATTCTATTAGCTCCTACAGTTTTAGCAACTGGAATTAAGTTCGCCATTTGAACAATTGGGAATCCAGCTTTTTCAATAGCTTTTGTCATCGTTGCACCGCAACGTGTACAAGTACCTCACGTAGATGTCATGATAACTGCATCCACACCGATTTCTCTCATATGCTCAGCTACTTCTTCTCCCATTCTCTTAGCTTCTGCTTCCGTAGTACCTGTTCCTACTGTAGTATAGAAATACTCTGCTACACTTCCAATTCTTCCTTCTTTTTCATATGTGCGTAATGAATCAAGAGGAACAATTACGTCAGGATCAGCATCTGCAGCTGCTGGGTCAAAACCTGCATGAATAGTCTTATAAGACTTATACTCAGTATCAACTGTGCACTCCTTGTCCTTAGACGGAAGAGTATCTAATCCAGTTATGTTGTATTTACCCCATCTTGTAGCTGAAGCAGATTGAATTCTATCTGGGTTTTCAACTGGAACTATACCACCAGTTGTAACTATTGCAACCTTACACTCAGATAAATTCTTAACTGCTGGTGCTATAGGAACTAAATCTTGCTCTGGAATCGGTAATTCTGTTTGGAAAGCTTCTCCATTGATTTTCTTAAGAAGCATGTCTATAACTCTCTCAGTAGCAGGCACTGGAGGATTTAACCATCTTTGGTGTCTCTTTCCTCTAACGAAATATCCTTCTTCTTGAGCAGTTAATAACTCTTCACCCTTTAACACTTTAAGGGCAAATTTTGCCATCTTTCCAACATCTTTTCTCATTGCAGCAGCACTTTTACCACCTTCGAAAATATGCATTTTCTTAGAGAACATTTTTACTCCTGGATTTTCATCATTCATAGAAGTAAACACAGGAACATTAAATTGATTTTCTACTGCTTCACAGATAAATCCGCAAGCACTTCCATATCTTCCTGCTCTAAATGCTGGTCCTGCAAAGAATACGTCAAACTCAACATCCTTTAAAAATCCTAGAATGATTTCAATTGCCTCTTCTCTTCTAGATCCCATGAAGTTATCTCCACAGATAACTGTGTGAGTTACCTCAACATCTTCACCTAATCCTAAATTTAAGGCTAATGCTGGTCCTACTAAACCTTCTCTTATTTCAGGTGCATGATCCGCTTTGTCCTCTCCACCTATACCGGCGAAAAATTGATTAATATAAATTACAGCTTTTTTCATCCTTAGTCACCTCCTAATATTCAGACATTGTCTTATCTGACCAACCTACTACTTGGTCACCACAGAACATTGCATTATTTTCCATAATAATTGAACCATCTTCCTTTACTGAAGATCCTAATATTTCATCATCAGCCCATCCACCAGATAAACCATCGCGAGCTAACGCTTCTAATTCACCTAATACTGTTTCCATTGGAGGAAGTTTTATTAACTCAGATACGTTACCGCAAGATACTATGGCATTGGCCTTAGTGTCTAGTGTTACTAGTGGTTGAGACATTCCATCTCTTCCAGTACATTCATTAGTTAATCCAATAGTCTTAACTCCAACATCTTCTAATGCAACTGTACACGCTATAAAGTCAGCATCTGGATTTCCATATCCTTCTTCTGCTACTACTGCCGCATCTATTCCTAATGATTTAGCCATTTGTGCAACCATTTGTGCTGCCCTTTGCTTTTGCTCTAAAGCAACATTTAAGTTTGACATTATAACTCCAACAAAGTTAATCGTTTTCCCATGTTCCTCATATAATCTTCTAATCATTGGGAAGTTTTGGAAGTCATATGTAGACCATTTTGATGAACAAGGCATGAATGAACCTGAAATCATAGCTCCATCTAAAACTTCATTTGGATTCATGAAAGTTGGTAACATTCTGTTGCAATCCCATCCATATAATAAATCGTTATATCCTAATTCTTCCATTTGAGATTGAGGTTGAAGAACTATAGCAACCTTAGGTAACTTATTAACTTCATCACTTCTCTTAGTAAGAGGAGCTAATTCATAAGTGTCCATATTTTCAGGCTCTAAATCCTTAACGCAATTTCCTATATATTCAGCTAATCTCATTCCTGCCCATCTAAGAGCACGATTTTTCTTTTGTTGTTCTCTTTGCTCAAAAGTTTCGTTAGTGTCACCTACAAGTACTATGTTTTTTAATTTAGAGTAATATGTGTACTTGGCTCCTTCTCCAGACATGTCTATAAGACCATCTTGGAATCCTCCCCAATGCTTTCCTACTACTAATACACTACAATCCTTTAAGCAATGAGTTCTACCTTCTCCAGACTGCATTAAGTCACCAGTAACTCCTGGCCATACTGGACCTCCTGCTACCCTGCATCTTGGCTCCATAGCCTCTTTAACAGGAACTAAACGTACTTTGTCTCCTGGCTTAACAATATGCAATTCAGCTTCTGTTATACATTCATCTTCAAATACTACCTTTAAAGCTTCTTCTTTGTTTACAGTAAGTAAACCATCTTTGTACGAAGTTTCATTTCCAAAAACAATATCTTTTACATGAAAATTCCCTAATTCTAACTTCAACTCAGGCACTCCCTTCTCTTTAAGTTGTAAAAATAATGTTAAATAAAAGATAATCATAGTTAGTTTTATAATCATGATTACTTTTTCTTTAATAATAACATAACTTTCAGAATTTTAGAAGTATATTTTTTTTTTTTATTGATAAAGTCTAAAATCTGTACCTAATGTTCATTCTAAAATTCAATAATTTATGATATAATTTGATGGTGTTCTAAATTATAGGATAACTATAAATGATTAAAATTATGTATTAATAAATATACTTTTTATACTTACTAATTAAGTAAGCCTTAATTATAGAAAGGATACATTATGGATAACAAAACTTTGAAAAAAAGACGTATGATGGGATACTTCATTGAAGCAACCCATAAAATTATAGAAAGTGAAGGTATTGAAAATGTAACTATTAGAAAGGTATCCAATTTAGCCGGTTATAATAGTGCTACATTATACAATTACTTCAAAAATCTTAATCATCTTATATTTTTTGCTTCTTTAAAATATTTGATGTACTATTCCTTTAGTCTCCCAAGTTACTTAAAAAATAAAGTTAATTCTGTAGATAAATTCTTAGGAGTATGGGAGTGTTTCTTATATTATTCTTATAATAATCCCAAAATATATGAAGCCATATTTTTCAATGAATTTAGTGTAGATCTAAACGCTACCATGAGAGAATATTATGCCCTTTATCCAGAAGAATTAAGTAGTGATTTTGAAGATTTAATTCCCATGGTTACTGATGGAAATATTTATTCTAGGAATAAATTCATATTATATCCCTGTGTGGAAGATGGATTCATCAATGAAGAAGACATGGACGAAATAAATGAAATGATACTTCTCATATATCAAGGCATGCTCTCTAAAGTTATAAGCCAAGACACAACATATACAGTTCATGAGGCCGTAAAGAAAACTTTAAACTATATAAAAAGGGCCATGACATCTTATTTGAACAAAAACTATAAATAAAAAGTGATAAAGCATCAACAAATTTTGTTGATGCTTATTTTTTACCCCATATAAATTTGTCTAATCATAACTTAGTTTATAAATTCTACAAAAAATTATTAATTTTAATATTTTTACTTAAACACTTGTCATAAATTGTTTATACTATACATAGAAGAAGGAGGTATTTTATGCCCATTAGAATTTTAATTGCTGAAGATGAGGAAAACATAAGGAATTTAGTTAAACTTCATTTATCAAGAGAAGGATATGAAGTCATAGAAGCATCCAATGGTCGTGAAGCATTGATTAAATTCAAAGAAAATAATATAGATTTATTAATATTAGATGTTATGATGCCAGAGATAGACGGATACACGGTTTTAGAAGAAGTAAGAAAAGGCAGTGAAATTCCAGTTATATTTTTAACGGCTCAAGGAGAAGAGCAAAACAAAGTTCTAGGACTAGGTTTAGGTGCAGATGATTATGTGGTGAAACCCTTTAGCGTTATAGAGCTCATGTCTAGAGTCCAAGCCCAATTAAGAAGATATCTAAGATATTCTTCTAAGGAAAATGCCAGAGTTATATATAATGGAGACTTGGTCTTAGATTTAGACTCCTATTCTATAAAAAAGGGAGGTACTATTTTAGATCTAAACCCTAAGGAACTGAAACTTTTAATGTTGTTCATGGAAAACCTAGGAAAAGTTTTCACAAAGAAACAACTCTATGAAGAAGTGTGGGGAGATATGTATTTTGGAGACGATAATACTATTATGGTTCATATAAGTCATATTCGAGATAAGATAGAAGACAACCCTAAAAAACCTAAATATTTACGAACTATTAGGGGTATCGGATATAGAATGGTCAAATCCAATGGATAAAAAAAAGTTCTTTACAATCCATTCCCTTGCCACTAAATTCTTCTTAAATTACATATTATTGTTTATTATTCTCATTGCCATATTATTTTCCACGGTGGTAGGAAGTATATACTTAATATTTAGACAATATAGTATCCCCCTTATAACATCAGAAGAAGTATATGCTAACGTTGAAAATTATGGAATAGAAAAGGGTTTTTCAAAATCTAATCTGCCTGATAATGCCTATATAGAACTTTTAGATAAAAATTTAGTAGTAAAAAACCAATATAACAGCATTCATAAAGTTGGGTATGAATATTCTTATGAAGATTTTAGAGAGCTAGAGATGGGTGGTAAAGCTAGTAAGGATGTCTTTTACCCTCCTGATAAAAATACCATATTATTAACTGTTAACCCTAACTATGATGATATTAACTCTAAATTTATTGTAAATACATTTAAAAAGTCATTTTTCTTCTTAATTTTAAGCTATTTACTTGTCTTTTTAATCTTTGCTAAGGTAACTTCCACAAGTATTATAAAGCCTATAAAAAAGCTAGTTAAAGGTGTGGATGAAATTAGTAAGGGAAATTATAGGGTGAATGTAGATTTCAAATCTAAGAATGAACTTCAACTTTTAAAAAACTCTATTAATAATATGGCCCATAAAATAAATGAGGAGATAAGTTTACGAGAAAAATCTGAAGCTAATAGAAAAAGGCTTATCCTAGATATTTCCCATGATTTAAAAACACCCCTTACAAATATTATTGGATATGCTGAAACCCTTTATGAACAAAAGGATTATAGCAAGAAGTATTTAGAGATTATAGTATCTAATAGTAAAAAGGCCAATAATTTAATTCAAGATTTATTTGAGTTATCCCATATGGAAAGTGGTAATTATTCCATTGATTTAGAAGAAAGGGATATTTGTGAATTTATAAGGCAAGTTTTAATAGATTTCATTCCTGAATTTGAAGAAAAGAATATAGAATATGATTTTCATATTCCTGATAATAGAATATTTCTCAAGTTTAATCCTAATAAATTAGAACGTGCCATAAACAATTTAATAAATAATTCTATTAAATATTCTCCTAAAAATAATACTATAACACTAAAATTATTAGATTTTAATAATTATATTTCCATAATTATAGAAGATATTGGTCCTGGAATAGATAAATCTATAGGACAAGATATATTTGAACCCTTTGTAAGAAAAGATAAATCTAGAAGTTCCCAAACGGGAGGCACAGGCCTTGGCCTTTCCATAACAAGGGCCATTATAGAACTTCATGGAGGTACCATAACATTAGATACCTCCTATGACGAGGGATCTAGATTTTCCATAGATTTACCAAAAAAGTAAATGACCTCCTGAAAATACCCTATTCATGCATTTTCAGGAGGTTTATTTTAAATTTTAAGGAATATTATCTTTCAATTAAGTGGGTTTATACGGTATTATATAATTAGCATAATTATTTTCATTAGAGAGGATGTTTATATGTCTAATAACATAAGAGTGATTAAACCCCACCTATTAATCCCCGGTATGACATTAGCTCTTGATTTAGAATATAATGATACGGTCTTACTAAAGAAAGATGTGATCCTTACTAGGAAATATATAGAAAAAATCCTGAGAATTGATGAGACCTTATCTGTTTTTATAAAAGGAGAGTTTAAAGAAGATAAAAATATTCAAAATTTTATAGATGAGTCAAGTGAAAACTTGAAAAACAAAGTACACGTATTAGAAACCATGTCTAGTAACGTGAAAAATATTTTTGATAATTTCCAATCTGATAGTAATGAGAGTATAAACCAATTAAAAAGTGTTCAAAATGAAATATCTAAGGAGTTTACTGATTTTAGAAATACCCTAGTTAACATTATAGGGAGGGATCCTAATAATGAATACCTATATTCCCACTCTATAAATGTGGGTATTTTAAGCTACATGCTAGGAAAATGGTTGAAATTAGAAGAGAATGAATTAAATAACCTTCTCTATGCCGCTGTACTTCATGATATTGGAAAAATCAAAATAGATAATGCTATTTTAAATAAAGTTAACAAACTCACTACAGAAGAATTTAAATACATACAAAAACATGCCCTAATAGGTTATGAAATATTAAAAAATATACCTAATTTAGACAGATCTGTTTACATGGGAGTTTTAATGCATCACGAAAGAATGGATGGCTCTGGTTATCCCCTTAAAATAATGGGAAATCAAATTCATAAATTTGGTAGAATTATAGCCATAACAGATGCCTTTAGTGCCATGAATACGGAACGCTCTTACAAGAGGAAATATTCTCCACTAAAAGCCTTAGGTATTATGCACAAAGAGTCTTTACACAAATATGATTACACTTATTGGAATATCTTTTTTAACAATATGGTAGGTTATTATACGGGAGAAAGGGTATTACTCAACACGAAAGAAGAAGGTAAAATTATAAAAATAAATAAAAAGGATATACCTAATCCCCTTATAATTCTAGATAATTCACAAGTCATTGATTTAAGTAAAGATGATAATAGATTTGTTATAGATATAATAGATGCTAAATAAGGATAGCCCTGGGCTATCCTTAAAGCATATTCAAAAAATAAATTAGTCATTTCACTGGTCATTTGAATCATTTTCTTCGTTATGGAATGGCTCACATATACTTAATATGCTCACTCACCATGCCTTGAAAATAATCCAAATCCCTCAGTGCTCTGACTAGTTTATTTTTTTCATATCCTTAACTCTATTCTTTTAATATTCTCATAGAGTTCATTACGGCTAATGTGGCCACACCCACATCGGCAAATATGGCTAACCACATAGTACCTAAATTCATAAATGTTAATATGAATACTAATAATTTTATACCTACAGACATACCTATATTCATATTTACTATTTTTTTAGTTTTCTTAGCTATTTCTATGGCTACTGCTAATTTAGATGGTTCATCATTCATTATTACCACATCAGCAGCTTCTATGGCAGCATCAGAGCCAACGCCACCCATAGCAATTCCCACGTTGGCCCTTGCAAGTACGGGAGCATCATTTATACCATCCCCTACAAATGCTAGGCCTTTAATATTTTCATCATATAATTCCTCCACCTTTTCTACCTTATTTTGAGGTAGAAGTTCTGAATATACCCTATCAATATTTAACTCTTTACCTACTAGATCAGCCACTTCTTTTTTATCACCCGTAAGCATTACTACTTCTTTTATATTATTCTCTTTAAGTTTTCTTATGGCATCTTTTGAATCTTTCTTAACTTCATCCTTTATTAGAATATGTCCTCCATATTTACCATCTATGGCAGTATACACTATGGTTCCAACTTCATCTACAGAATCACATTCTATTTTTAATTGATCCATAAGTCTCTTATTACCACTAGCCACTTTCACTCCATCAACTAGGGCCATAACACCTTTACCCGTAACATCTTTATATTCTTTAACTAGCTTTTTGTCTATTGTTCCTTCATATTCCTTAATTATTGATAAGGCAATTGGATGGTTTGAAAAACTTTCCACGTAGGATGTATATTTTAATAGTTCATCCTTTGAAATTCCATTGGCACCTACTATTTTATCCACTTTAAAATTTCCCTTAGTTAAAGTTCCTGTTTTATCAAATACTACCCTATCTATTTCAGTTAGTGCCTCTAGATAATTTCCACCTTTAACTAAAATACCATTTTTAGAAGAAGCTCCTAATCCTGCAAAATATCCCATTGGTACAGATATTACTAGGGCACAGGGACAAGATATTACTAGGAATATTGCTGCCTTGTAAATCCATAGATGGAAACTTTCACCTTCCATTAAAAGTGGGGGTAATAGGGCTGTTATAATAGCTGCTAACACTACTACTGGTGTATAGTATCTAGCAAATTTAGTTATTCTCTTTTCCGTTTTAGCCTTTTTACCACTGGCATTTTCAACTAGGTCTAGTATCTTAGATACGGCTGATTCTTTAAAGTTTTTACTAACTTTTATAGTAAGAACTCCATCTATATTTATGAAACCACTTACTATTGCATCTCCTTTAGTTACATCTCTCAAGGCTGATTCTCCCGTTAAAGCTGATGTATCTACAGAAGATGACCCTTCTATTATTTCACCATCTAATGGTACCTTTTCTCCTGGTTTTACTACTATTATATCTCCCCTATTAACATGATAGGGTGACACTCTTTTAAGGTCATGTTCTTCTTGTAAATTGGCATAGTCAGGTCTTATATCCATAAGATCTACTATGGATTTTCTAGAAGATTCTACTGCTTTTTCTTGGAAATGCTCTCCTATTTCATATAATAGTACAACCATTACAGCTTCTGGATATTCTCCTATGGCAAAGGCTGCCACTGTGGCTATGGTCATTAAGAAATTCTCATCAAACAATTGTCCTCCTAGTATATTTCTAAGGGATTTTAATATTATATCCTTTCCTATGGCAAAATAACTCATTGCGAATAGTAGTACACTAAAAGATTCATCCCTAAAATATAATGCTCCTAGAAATACTAGTATTCCCATACCCATTCTATATAGCCTTGATTTATTTGTAGGTTCTTCTTTTATTTCATTCTTACTTGTATGACTTTTTTCCGTTACTATGGTTCCCGGTTCCACTTGATTTACTATAGTTTTAACTTCATTTATTATGGAATCCATATGTTTTTTACTACCTTCTATAGTTAATGTAGAAGTGGCGAAGTTCATAATTACCCTATTTACATCACTTAGCTTCCCTGCTTTATCTTCTATTTTAGCTGCACAAGATCCACAGTGTAACCCCTTCACTAAAAACTCTTTTATCATATAATCCTTACCCATTGAAGTAGCAGTTTCTTTCATAGTATTATTTATTTCATTCTTCAAATGATCATTATGGTGGTGTCCACAACAGTCACCCTCCTCATGGTGGTGGCTTCCGTCCTCATCTTCTTGGCAATTAGTTTTACTATTACATGGTTCCCTATCTATATGTTCTTCATGATTTTTATGCTCACCATAATCACAACAACAGCAGCATCCATGATTATGTGTATGTTTTTCATTCATTTAAAAACCTCCCCATATGGTTATATTCTTTTTATTTCCCGTTACATATGAACATCTATTCATATATTAATTTAATAATACACCCTCTGTATCTTATAGTCAATAAAAAAGTATCTTTTTTAAGCTTAAAAAAGATACTTTTTTATAATTTATTTATATTTCTTTTTACCTATATTTGGAACAACAAATATAAGAATCAATACTAATAAGATAAATATACTTAATAAATTGGTCAAATACTCCTTATAAGAGTTTATAATTACCAATTCCTTATTATCTTTAGAATAAATTAAATCTACACACTCTTCCTCACTATATAAACTATTATACTGAAACTTTCCTTTAAATATTCTGGCCACACTATTTTCATCTATGAACTTTATAAGAGGAGCCCTTTTTATATAATTTCTATCATGGGTAAAATCATCTTCTTCCTCAAAACCTATAACTTTCCCCACTGTACTTACCGTATCCTGTCCTGTTACTATATAAGTAATTCCCATTAAATTTATATTGATGCTAATTAATGCTATAAAAACTATAACTCCTAAAACTATTATCCACACATGTCTATTGAGCACCTTTCCCATATAAGCCCTCCACCATATATATCCTAATTTGATTTTACCATTTCATATGAAATACAGCCCAAAATATATTCTACCATTTAATGGATAGAAATGGTTAAATAATTTTCCATCTTCTTTTATAATTTCTTATACTATGATAATATTTAGTTTATTATAGTATAAATTTTCTTCTTATATAGATTTCTGGTGTATAAACTTGCTTTATGCGGGCCTATTTCAGGAAACTATTGAAAATCTTTTCCCTTGTAGGCAAGTTACTGTATAAAACAAATTTAAAATCAAAAAATCTATAAAACCTAAATATTAAGAAAATCATAAGGCCTCAAATATTTAACTAAATGTTAAAATTAATGATAAAGATGATTAGTTAACAGTTCTTATGAAAAACTTTTATGTTAAAAACACGTGGATAGTACGAAACTATTTATAAGGTGAAACCTAAAGGAGTGTATATTATGGAAAATGAGCTTATACTAGTTGTTGATGATGAGAAGGAAATTAGGGACCTGCTTAGTATATATCTTAAGGGCGAAGGTTACGATACAATCTTAGGATCTGACGGTGAGGAAGCTTTACATATACTTAATAATCAAAAGATAGATCTTATAATATTAGATGTGATGATGCCTAATATGGATGGAATATCTGCATGTATAGAAATTAGAAAAAGTAAAAATATACCTATAATAATTTTATCTGCAAAGGGAGATGATACGGATAAAATATTAGGATTAACCATAGGAGCAGACGATTACATGACTAAACCCTTTAATCCTTTGGAGTTAATGGCCCGAGTAAAGTCACAACTAAGAAGATATAAGAAATTTAATTCTACATACTTGGAAAATGATTTAATAGAAATAGATGATCTAAAAATAAATACTAGTACTCACCAAGTTACCATAAAGGATGAAAAAGTAAAATTGACACCTAGAGAATTTAGCATCTTAAAATTATTAGCTGAAAATAAGGGAGTAGTCTTTAGTATAGAAAAAATATATGAATCCGTATGGGGAGAGACCTTTTTTGAATCTGATAATACAGTAATGGTTCATATAAGGAAAATTCGTGAGAAAATTGAAGAAAATCCTAGAAGTCCAAAGTATTTAAAGACTATCTGGGGAGTAGGGTATAAAGTTGAAGGATAGAAAAAAGCACCTATTATCCTCCTTAGTAGATAAATATAATTCTACTAGGAGAAATTTTAATTCCTACTTAAGACTACAGCTATTAGCCATAACAGGCATATGTCTAATAATCTCCGTAATTACAGTGGCATTTACAGTTAAAATACTTAAGTATAATGACTTTGGTAGAATCACTTATATTGATTATACAAATAGTATGAACTCTATAGATAGATTATCTACAAATCTTTCTTCTCAGTTGGTAAATGGTAATTTTTCCTTGGAAAACAAAGTTCATATAGAAGAAATAATCAATAAATACAACATGAACTACAACTTAAATATAATGATTACAGATTTAGATGGAAATATTTTAATATCTGTTGGAGATAACCCTTCTGTAAAAGTGGATATCCACAAATTAATAAGAGATATACTTCATTCAAGGATAGATACTTCATTGTATCAACGAAAGGTATTTTATACCTTCTACCCCATTAATTTTAAAGATGTTAAGACTTATTTAATAGTAAGTTCCATACCAACTCCCGAAGTAAAATATAAATATTCTGAAAACATATTAGGGGCAGGCCTATTATTAGGTACCATTACATTTATAGCTTTCTTCTTATTTTTGACTAAGAAGGCCGTATCCTATATAGAAGAAATATCTAGTGGCCTTATGGAAATAGCAAAGGGAGATTTAGATTATAAAGTTCCTGTAAGGGGAGGTAATGAACTATCCCTTCTAGCTCAGAATATAAACCATATGGAATCAGAACTAAAAATAAAAATAGCAAAGGAAAGGGAAGCAGAGATAACTAAAAACCAGTTAATAACCAATGTATCCCATGATTTACGTACTCCACTGACTTCTATTATTGGTTATTTGAATCTAGTGAAAGATGGAAAATATTCTACTGAAGAAGAACTAAAGGAATATTCGACTATAGCCTTTAACAGGGCTGAAAAACTAAAAGTATTAATAGATGATTTATTTGAATATACAAAATTAACCAACAAGGGTATAGACCTTAATGAATCCTCCATAAGATTAAACGGTATGCTAAAACAATTAGTAGATGAAATGATTGTTATGGCAGATGATAACAATGTGACCTTAAGTCTACATGTTCCAAATGAACCCGTCATAGTTAAACTAGATGGAGATAAAATGGTAAGGGTTTTTGAAAATCTCATATCTAATAGTATAAAATACAGTATGAAACCTAGTATTGTTCATATAAAACTATATAACCATATGGATCATGTTCTTTTATCTGTTACTAATAAGGCAGATACTATTGACCCTAGCGAACTAACTAAAATCTTTGATAGATTCTATAGATTAGAAAAATCTCGAAATAGTTCTAAGGGTGGTAGCGGATTAGGCCTTAGTATATGTAAAAGTATAGTGAAACTCCACGGTGGAAACATCTGGGCCGAATCTAAAAATCAATATGTAACTTTCAATATAAAGCTACCAAAAGGCAGAAGTTAAATCTCTGCCTCTTAGGCATATTCAAAAATAAATTAGTCATTTCACTGGTTATTTGAATTATTTTCTTCGTTATGGATTCGCTTACATATATTTAATATGCTCGCTCACCATGCCTTGAAAATAATCCAAATTCCTCATAGAACTGACTAGTTTAATTCTTTCATATGCCTTTTATTTACATAATGGATTTATTAGTTCATATTTGTCTCCCATATTTATTTCTCCCCATTCACACATGGCTTCTAGTATGGGGATCAGTGTCTTTCCCTTTTTTGTTAAACTATATTCCACCTTTGGAGGAACTTCTGGATATATTTCTCTATGAACTAAACCATCTTCTTCTAGTTCCCTCAATTGATTAGTTAAAGTTTTATGAGACACATTACAAATGAAAGATTTTAATTCACCAAATCGCTTTGTTCCCTCTCCTCCTAATATATATAAAATTGTGGCCTTATATTTTCCACCTATTATATCTAAAGTGACTTCCATCTCACAAACCACCTTTTTTTTCATGAAAAACCTCCTCCATAGTTACATTTTCGTTACTATATTTGTAAAAAGTCCATATTTCACAAATGACATTCAATTCTATTATAATGTAAACGTTTTAAAAAGGAAAATAATCAAGTTCAGGAATTATAAAAGCCAAAAGCCATGAATTTTTCAGAGGTGGGTCATCCATTATTATTGTTAGATAGAAGAGTAGCATTATTAGATGAATTGTTTGCATACGTGAAATCGTACTAAATAAAACTCAACAAGGCATTTAGAATAAAGGGAGCCTAAAGCTCATTTTGTTCTACAATTTTCTCATATCTATTTTTCCAATCAAATCAGCTTTAGGCATATTCAAAAAATAAATTAATTATTTCACTGGTTATTTGAATTATTTTCTTCATTATGGAGTCGCTTAAATATGTTTAATATGCTCCCTCACCATGCCTTGAAAATAATTGAAATTCCTCAGGAACCTGACTAGTTTATTTTTTTCATATGCCTTATACCTTAGATATATGATTGAATTTACAAAGCTTATATTAAGATTTTCATATGAAGATGTCCCTGATAAAAACCAGGAACAAATCTAATTTCCTCTATAATACTATGAATAATTAGTTATTTTATCTAAATTTATGTCATACATATATTTTCTTCCATCCTTTTCAATCAATAATACACCTTTATCTTTTAAATCTTTAAGTGCCTTCCTAACCTTAGAATTTCCTACCTTAGAAATTTCACATATCTCACTTACACTTAATCCACTATCTCCAAATAAAGTATTTTGAATCAATACAAATAAAATACTTTTTATTTTTTCATCCTCAGACATATTATTTATTATAGATCTAAAATACTTTAATTTATTATATCTTTCATTTAAAGATGTACACAAATCATTAATTGATTCTATGAGAATATCAAAGAATTTTATGACAAAATATGTTATATCTCCTCTGTTTTTTTCATCATTGACCACCTTAAAAATTTTATGATAGGATTTAATATTCTCTTTTACTGTATATGATAATCTGTAGGATACTAAATGTTGTAATTTACGAGATAACAGATAGCTACTTATAAATCTACTTGTTCTCCCATTTCCATCATAAAATGGATGAATATATCCGAACATATAATGAAAAACAGCTATTCTAATTAAAAAATTATATTCTTCATTCTTTAAAATATTTAAACATTGGGACATACTCTCTGTAATCTTGTCTTCAGGGTAAACACCACTGTGAATTATGTTTCCAGTAGGACTTTGCACATAAACTTTATTTTTTCTAAAAATATTACCATCAGGTTCATTGCTTGAATCTTCCTTTACCACTTCTTTAAGAACTAATTCATCATATAAATTCCTAATGTCTTTACATGTTTCAAGTTTTATATCTTCATATAACAACATTTCATACTTTTTCACTAATCCATATAATCTCTCTTGTTTTTTCTTATCTGTTTTATCATTTAGAATATCGTTTATTTCTTTTCTTGTACTATTAACACCTTCTATTTCATTAGTCATTTTTATTTCATCAATTAAACATTTTTTTGTATATTGGTCTATTGCTATTATTGGAACACTCTTTAGTTGTAATAATAGTTGTTTATCCATTTCTATAACTCTTTCAACCCTTTGCAATATTTCATGATTAATAACAACAAAAGAATTATAATTTCCTACTTTGAAGTTGAATTTATACGTTGACTCACTATTAAATCTATTTTTATAGAAGGTCTCATAATTCTCATTATCACTATAAAAAATACTTGAAAGTAGCTTATATTTCATATATATCAACTCCTTTTTTGTTATTTCGATATTTAATTTATTATAATCCATATTTCATAATAAGTATACAGTTTTTTTCATTCATTAGTTATTATTTCAATACAATTTTAACAATATAATATATATAAAATATAAATATATATTATATTGTTACCATATCAACAATTTTATACACTGAATACTTGTATCCATGAAAGATTTTCCGTCTTGAAATAGAAAATGCAATAATTGATATGTATTCCTTTTCTTAATATAATCTCCTTGGTATTAATTTGGTGTGGTAACTTAATTATACTAGAGGTGAACTTTTTTTAAGTTTGCCTTTTTTTATTTCTTGTACGAAAATAGGCTGTCTCACTTTTATTGTGAGACAGCCTATTTTCATATTATCTCCATGCTTTTCCAGCTGATCCGAACATTTCCATTTTAGTTTTTATTACTTCTCTCATAGCGTCCCTCGCAGGTCCTACAATCTTTCTTGGATCGTAAACATCTGGGTTTTCAGCTACGAATTTTTTAACTGCTCTGTGGAATGATTGTCTAATATCTGTATCAATGTTTATCTTATTGATTCCTAAAGATACGGCCTTTTTGATACTTTCTTCTGGAACTCCAGATGAACCGTGTAATACTAGGGGCATATTTAATCTTTCTTTGATAACTTTAATTCTATCAAAGTCTAATTTTGGCTCTCCCTTGTATGGTCCATGGGCTGTTCCTACAGCAATTGCAAGGTAGTCAACTTCAGTCTCAGCAACAAACTTAGCCGCCTCATCTGGGTCTGTATATGTAGCATCCCTTTCATCTACAGAAATATCATCTTCTACTCCACCTATTTTTCCAAGTTCTGCTTCTACAGAAACTCCAACAGCTTTAGCCATTTCTACGATTTGCTTAGTTCTTCTGATATTTTCATCTAATTCATAGTGAGAAGCATCAATCATAACAGAAGTAAATCCATTTCTTAGACACTTCATTATTTGAGTAAAGTCAGTTCCATGGTCTAAGTGAATAGCCACTGGTACTGTAGTGTTCTCAGCAAGAGTTTTAGACATTGCAGCAATTAATTCAACTCCTGCATACTTAAGTCCACCTTGACTTGCTTGAATAATTACTGGAGAGTTAGTTTCTTCTGCTGCTCCAATAATAGCCTGAACCTGTTCCATGTTATTTACGTTAAATGCTCCTACAGCATATCCATTTTCATGGGCATGTTGAAGTATAGATTTTCCTGATACTAACATTTTAACACCGCCTTTATATTCTCTTTAATAATTCTTCTCTTAAATTTTCAAAACCTGGCTTACCAAGTAATGCAAACATATTTTTCTTATAACTTTCTACTCCTGGTTGATCAAATGGATTTACGCCTAACATGTATCCACTAAGACCACAGGCCTTTTCAAAGAAGTAGATTAATTTACCAAAATAGTATTCACTCATTTTCGGTATATTAATTATAATATTTGGTACTCCACCATCTAAGTGGGCAAGTAATGTTCCTTGGAAGGCTTTCTTATTTACAAAGTCTATAGTCTTACCTGCTAAATAGTTTAATCCATCTAAGTTTTCATCGTTAGGTTCAATTTCCATCTCAAGTTCTGGAGTTTCTACATTTAACACAGTTTCAAATAAATGTCTTTTTCCATCTTGAATATATTGACCCATAGAATGTAAATCTGCTGAAAAATTCACTGATGCTGGGAATATACCCTTTTGGTCCTTTCCTTCACTTTCACCATATAATTGCTTCCACCATTCAGAAACATATTGAAGAGATGGCTCATAGTTAACTAGTAACTCTATGTCTTTACCAGCTCTGTGAAGGGCATTTCTAACAACTGCATATTGATAACAATAGTTTTCATCTAAATTATCATTATTATACTCTTGCCTTGCAGCCTTAGCACCTTCCATGATTTTTTCAATATCAATACCAGCAGCTGCAATAGGTAGCATTCCCACTGGTGTAAATATGGAAAATCTTCCTCCTATATTATCTGGAATCACGAAGGTTTCATAACCTTCCCCAGTAGATAATTGTTTAAGGGCTCCCCTAGTACTATCTGTTGTGGCATAAATTCTATTTTTAGCTTCTTCTTTTCCGTACTTTTCTTCCATGTACTTTTTAAGAACTCTAAATGCAATGGCTGGTTCTGTAGTAGTTCCAGATTTGGAGATCACATTAATACTAATATCCTTTCCTTTTATTACATCTAAAAGATGTCTTAAATAGGTAGAACTTATATTGTTTCCAGCAAAATAAATTTCTGGAGTTTTCCTTTGTTCTTTTGAAAGTTCATTATAAAAAGAGTGAGATAAGGCTTCAATAGCAGCCTTTGCTCCTAAATAAGAGCCTCCGATTCCAACTACTATTAATACATCAGAATCATTTTTAATCTTCTCAGCTGCCTTTTTAACTCTTTGAAACTCCTCTTTATCATAGTTAACTGGATAGTCAACCCATCCTAAGAAGTCATTTCCTGGACCAGTTTTTTCATGAAGCATTTTATGAGCTATCTTTACTGCCTCTTTTAAATACTCTATTTCATGTTCTTTAATACTTGATTTAGAATAATCTAAAGTTATATTTTTCATTATTCTCCTCCTTTCCCCCTTATTATTTTTCGAAAGTTTCCGCTATGTAACTTTCTATTTCTTGTTGTGTATCCATCCCTAATATTTTAACATTAAATTCCTTCATTTGGCTATGCCTAATGACCTAATTAAATTTCTTTGTGGTAATATAAACCTAGAAATCCAAACAAAAAATCTGCATTTCAAATTTTTATGCAGATTTTCATCATATATTTTTAAGATTTGCTAAAGATTTTTTTCTTCTTTTTTTTATCAGCTACAGGAGCTATGTCTTCCATACACAAGTTTTCCATGTTCTTTTTCTTTAATTTTTCATGTACTACTTCTTCAATTAAAGTCTTAATAAGAACTAATACGGGAACTCCTAGAAGCATTCCTAGTACTCCTGCAACAGCACCACCTACAGTTACTGCCACAATAATCCAAAATGCCCTTACACCCACCTTATCTCCTAGGATTATAGGACCTAATACTAGTCCATCAAATTGTTGTAAAGCAAATATTACAATCCCCACTATGGCTGCCTTATCTAATCCAGAAAAAATAGTAATTACTACGGCTGGAACAGCTCCTATTATTGGCCCAAAATAAGGAATCATATTAGTTATTCCCACCACAATTCCTATAACCATGGCAAAAGGAATCTTAAACATTAATAATATTACAAAACATAATAACCCAATAATTGCAGAATCTATGGCTTTTCCCACAAAGAAGTTTGAAAATATTTCATGGGATTTTTGGGTAATATAAACTAAATAATCAGCAGTTTTCCTATCTAAAAATGCATAATTAACCCTTTTAATTCTGCCTAACAAATCCTTTTTATCTAATAGCATGTATATGGCTATAACAAAGGATACTATTATACTAATAATACTTGAAGTAAATTTAATAGCTGTGCTTAAAAGACCTTCTAATAGCTTAGATGAAAATTCTCCTACTTTTAAAAGTATTTTTTCTACGGCCGTTTTAGCATAGGTCACAGCGTCAGCAAAATATGCTTCACTTCCCTTAGGTATATACTTCTCCACTGATTCAAACTGAAAATTGTCTATCTCTGGAATTAATTTTAGTATATTAGATATATTCTCTACTACAGTTGGAATTATAATGGTAGCAGCTATTAGTACCAAGGTAATAATTATTACTAAGGATATTGCAACTCCTGTACTTCTTCCCATTTTAGGTTCCAAAGCTTTCACTAAATTATCTAATAAATAGGCTATTGCAAAGGCCACTAATAGGGGATTAAATATTTTAATTACATAAGTTTTCACATTCGGATTATTAATAAACATGTGCACAAACATGCCCAAAAATACCACACCTATTATCTTTCTATAGGAAAATTTTGTATCTGTCAAATTACCACCCTCTCAATAAAAAACCTTCTCTATACATAAATATATACTAAAAAAAATGTCAAAACAATAGATTTTATGACTTTTAATTTTTTCTTAATACTTGTCCTATTTTCCTCTCATAAAATAGATTCATATAAACAAAAATGCTTCAATTTAAAATCTAAGCATTATACTTTAAAAATGAAATAGTTGAATGTGTTTATTATGGAATATTTAATAAAACATAAAAATCATGAAAAATACTAAAAATAACATTGAGAAGAAGTCATGAAGAAAGTAAGTTTTTATAATGGCTTTTCTAAAATACTAAAATAATATTTTCGTAATTCTAGTATAATAAATATCCCATTAATTTATACCTATTATCCTCATCCTATTATTATAAATTTCATTCCTCTTATTGTGCCGGTTCGGACTAAAATAAAACTCAATTTTTATTGGGTTTTATTTTCATTTATACAGTGACTTTTCTATGAAGGTAAATATATTTTCCTGAAATAGATTCACCTAGAGTAAGTTTTCATATGATAAATCTATAGCAATTATCTTACAATAACGACATTTTTCCCAGGAAATAAAAAAACTCTCTTACTTTAATTGACAATTAAAGAGGTGGCAAAGCCACCCCCACTATATGAATAAATTTAAATTTGAATCTTCTGCCTCTCCTAGATAGGTGGCTACTCCACCTAACTTTACTCCATCTATTAACTCTTCCTTTTTTATGCCCATTATATCCATAGACATGGAACAAGCTACTAATTCTACTCCTAAATCTATAGCATTTTTAATTAATGTTTCTAAACTATCCACATTCTTTTTCTTCATAACGTGCTCTATCATCTTAGTTCCCATTCCCCCCATATTCATATTAGATAGGGGTAATTTATTTGCTCCCTTTGGCATCATCATACCAAACATTTTCTCTAGTGTATCCTTCTCTACCTTTGGTCCATCTTCTCTTCTTAATACATTAAGACCCCAGAAAGTGAAGAACATGGTAACCTTCTTACCCATAGTAGCTGCTCCTGTACCTATTATAAAAGAAGCTAAGGCCTTATCAAGATCTCCACTAAATACTACTAAAGTAGCACCTTCTTTTTCACTTTTAATAACTTCGGTCACTATTCCTGCTTTCCTACCTTTTTTAATGAATGCCTTAAAGCTTTTATTTACAAACTCAGTCTTTAAAAGGGTATTTCCAGTTTTTTTGCACCAAGCCTTAATATCTTGTGAAAAGGCAGGGTCCGTAACAGATATTTCTAATATTTCTCCATCTTTTAATTGCTCCATGGCCTTATAGACCTGAGTTATAGGGCCTGGACATTGTAATCCACAAGCATCTATCTTAATATGAGCACCTATATTTTCAATCATTCCATCATCCCCCACATTCACATTACAAATCATATTTGTTTCTTCACCACAATTTATAGCTGAATAGGTTCTATATCCACCATCTAGATTTACAGCTTTAAATCCATTTAATTCAAGAACTCTAGCGGCTAAATATCCCCTAAGTCCAACTTGACAAGTTACATATATAGGTTTATCCTTTGGTAATTCATGTAAATGATCTCTTAACTCTCCTAATGGAATATTTATAGTTCCCTCTATATAACCCATCTCCCTTTCTAATTCTTCTCTCACATCTATGAACATAGCTCCATTTTTAATAATTTCATCTACTTCATACCATTGTATTTGCTTAAGGGTTCCTTCCATAATATTTGTAGCCACATATCCTAACATATTAACAGGATCCTTTGCTGAAGAGTAAGGTGGTGCATAGGCAAGCTCTAGATCTTGTAAATCTTCTACTTTAAGACCAGCTTTTATTGCCGTTGCTATAATATCTATTCTCTTTTCAACACCATCATAGCCTACACCTTGTGCTCCATATATGGTTCCATCTTCAGGATTAAAAGTTAATTTAAAAGCTATGGGCAATGCCCCTGGATAATATCCTGCATGGGATTTAGGATGTATATGGGCAACCTCATATTTGATTCCTAATTTCTCTAGAGTTTTTTCATTATTTCCTGTAGTTGATGCAGTCATATGGAATACTTTAGCTACACTGGTTCCTAAAGTTCCATTATATTTTCTATTTTTTCCATATATATTATCTGCCACTAACCTTCCTTGTCTATTGGCCGGCCAAGCCAATGGAATCATAGTAGGCTTTTTATTCACATAATCAATTACTTCTATGGCATCTCCTATGGCATAAATGTTCTTGTCATTAGTTCTTAAATATTCATCAACTTTAATACCACCTCCATCACCTAAATGAAGGCCTGCATCCTTTGCCAATTTATTTTCTGGTCTAACGCCAATGGCTAATATTATCATGTCCGCATCTATTTCTTTTCCACTTTGTAATACTACCTTTGTACCATTATTTTTAAATTCTGACACACCATCTTTTAAAATTAAATCTACACCATTTTCCTTTACATGACTGTGTAATATGGATGCCATTTCAAAATCAAGGGGAGCCATTATTTGATTCATCATTTCAACTAAACTTACCTTCACTCCTCTTTCATGAAGATTTTCAGCCATTTCAACTCCTATAAATCCACCACCAATTACTACGGCTGACTTAGGACTATTTTCATCAACATAAGCCCTTATTTTATCCGTATCCTTCATATTTCTAAGGGTAAATAAACTCTTAGCTTCATCTATCCCTTTAATAGGTGGCTTTATAGGACTAGCCCCTGGTGATAAAATCAGTTCATCGTATTTTTCTTCATACACTTCTCCGCTTTTTAGGTTCTTTATTTTTATTTTTTTATTCTGTCTATCTATACTTTCTACTTCACTAAAATTCCTTATGTCTAAATTAAACTTTTTAGACATACCTTCTATAGTCTGTACTAATAGGCTACTTCGTTCCTTTATTACATCTCCTATATAATAAGGTAGGCCACAATTTGCAAAGGAAATATATTCTCCCCTTTCAAATATGATTATTTCTGATTGTTCATCTAATCTCCTAAGTCTAGCCGCTGCTGTAGCTCCTCCTGCCACACCGCCAACTATCAATATTCTTTTTTTCATGATTAATCCCCCATTCATATCGTAATATCGTAATATATGGATATTATGTTTATTTTTTTAGGACAAACCACTTGTCCTTCTAATCTAAAACATCACTTCTATGATTTTTTTAACCTTTTTATTTGAAACCCTATAAAATACTTCGAGACCTTGCCTGTCACCCTCTATAACATTTGCCTTCTTTAAATTGGACAAATGCTGAGATATGGTAGATTGAGGCATACCCAAACAACTATGCATACTCGTCACATTACTAGGCCCCCTCTGTAGAAGACCTTTTACTATACATAATCGTACTGGATGGGCTATGGCCTTTAGTATTGCTGCATTTTCTTCGAACAACTTAGGGTTATCCTTATAGTATTCCATGCCTTCTCCTCCAATATTGTTATATTGTAATAATACGATATAGTTTTATTTTTGTCAATATCTATTATTCCCTATAAAATCAAAAAAGAAAATAATTCAAATAACCAGTGAAATGACTAATTTATTTTTTGAATATGCCTTAATATTATTTCTAAATTTTACATACACTAATATGGCATATTAAGTATTGTAAAAGGTGTGAGCTATATGTTTAAAGACAGATTTGAAGCTTCAAAGAGATTATCTAAATTATTAAGTAAATACAAAGGAGAGGATGTAATAGCACTTCCCATTCCTCGTGGTGGATTGCCCGTGGCTTACGATTCTATCATAGACAATAATTTTCATTGGGATTTAATCATTCCTAGAAAAATCAGATCCCCTATGAACAAGGAAATAGCCCTAGGTGCTGTGGCTCCTGATGGTACTTACTTTGTGAATGAGAATTATGTTTATGATAGCCATATATCTGAGGAATATATCCAAAGGGAAGTGGAAGTTCAAATAAAGGAAATTCATAGTAGAACAAAAAAATTTAAAGGAAATGCCAATTTCCCAAAGGTAAAAGATAAAATTGCCATATTAATAGATGATGGTATAGCAACAGGATTTACTACTTTAGCTGCAATTGAGTCTTTGAAAAAACAAGGTGCTAAAAAGATTGTAATAGCTACTCCTATAGCTCCTGAAAATACGGTACATTATTTAAGTACTTTAGTAGATGAAGTAATAAGTATTGTAACTCCCATAAATTTTGTGGCAGTTGGTTTTTATTATGATGATTTTAGTCAAATAGAAGATACTCAGGTATCCTCTTTAATAGAAAAACTTTCTTTATACAATAAAAACCACTAATAAGGCCTATGAAAATTTAAAGTGTAATAGGGAAAAACCATCTTTCATATAGTATAAATATACTATGGTGAACTACTCTCCACTTACCTAACGGTTGAAGTGGGAGCTTCTTGGTCAATAGCACCAACGTGCCAAGTTTACCCAAGCTAACAAGGTCGCACCGACCTCACATAAGTACCAAAATTATATAGCTAATTTCAGTAGATTT
>NZ_JAOART010000073.1 GCF_025210435.1 Anaeromicrobium sp. | reverse complement strand
ATCTTTAGTTTTATCATATTCTACTTTAGGTATAGCTTCATTTTTATATAGCTTTTCATTTATCACATACATTTTTTTACTGGTATCAAAAATGTTTTTTAGAGACTTTGATTGAATATTGTAGTTTAAATAATTTCTATAATATTCATTATCCTCTTCTTCAAATAAATTTTTTTCTTCTTTTATAGATAATAGTAAAGTCTCTGTATTTTTTACTATTTCTTCTGTATTTTCTATCCTAGAGATAATCATATTAGTATTTTCCCTAGTTTCCCTTAAGTCAGCTTTGTATTTCAAATATTTATTGTAATAATTTTTTTCTTCAGACTTGTCCTTTTCAAAATAATTTTTATTATCTAATATGCTCTTTTTTAATTTATTTAAGTTCTCAATGTCTAACTTCTTAGCATTAAATTCCTTTTCATAAAAGATTTCTTTAACCTTTAAATCAGAGTAATCTATAGTATATAGGATTTCTCCCTTTTTAACTTTCTTTCCCTCTTCTATGTAAACTTCCTTTACTTTTCCATTTATCATATTATTTATAGTACTTATTCTTTTATTTGGCCTTACTACTCCTTGGGCTTTTACTACTACGTCCATTTCTCCAAAATAGGACCATCCAAGTCCTATGAGTAGGATGCTTATTAATAGATATATGAATATGATTGTAAAGGGATGGGGTTTACTTTCTAGTAATTCCCTACTATCAGTAAGTTCTCTTATATCCTGTATTACATGCTTCATGCCGTATACTCTCCTTGTATGGTTACTACTTCATTATTAGGAAGTTGCTCTTTCCATAAATCATAGTATTTTCCCTTTTGTTCCATAAGATCACTATGACTACCACTTTCTATTATTTCCCCATTATCCATCACATATATTTTGTCACATTTCATAATAGTACTTAGTCTATGGGCTATTATGATAGTAGTTATATCTAATTTATCTATAGTTCTTTCTATGGCCTTTTCTGTTATGGAATCTAGGTTACTAGTGGCCTCATCCATTATTAATATATCTGGTTCTCTAAGAAGTGCTCTAGCTATAGAAAGTCTTTGCCTTTGACCCCCAGATAAATTAGTACCATTTTCCTCAAGTAAAGTGTTATATCTCAGAGGTAATTTATTAATAAAATCATGGGCACTGGCCATTTTACAAGTCTCTACCATCTGCTCAAAGTCTATATCCTCATCCCCTAGTGAAAGATTTTCTTTTATAGTTCCACTAAACATGAATATATCTTGAGATATGTATGCTACCTTTTCCCTTAGTTTGTCCACATTTATATCCTTCACATTATATCCATTTATAAGTATATCTCCCTTTTCACTATTATAAAAACGCATAAGTAATTTAGCTAAAGTAGTTTTCCCAGAACCACTTTCTCCAACTAGGGCTATTTTTTCTCCTATTTCTATATTAAAATCTATATTTTTAAGAACCAATTCCCTAGTTCCATATCTAAAATCTATATTATTAAACTCTATTTTTCCCTTTAATGAATCTGGATTTATTTTTTTATCCTCATCAATATCCTTTTCTAATTGTAAATCTAATATTTCCCCTAATCTATCTGATGCCACTATGGCTGTCTGCATCATAGGTTGTAAGTTTATAAGGTTCTTTATTGGATCTATAAAATATGCCATTAGAGAATTAAATACTAGTAATTGTCCCACAGATAATTCTCCTTGTATTACTTTATATGACCCAACCCAGAGTATAACTACTCCCCCTAGGGTAGCTATGGCCCCTGTTAGTGAACCCTGTAAATTCCCTATTATTCCACCTTTTAAAACATTTTTAAGAAGTTTTACAAACTTCTTTTCTGTATTTAATTTTGCATAGTTCTCTGCATTAAATGATTTTACAGTTTCTATACCATTTAAACTTTCCACTAAATAAGAAGTAAGTTGAGAATTATTCTCCATCTGCTCTCTATTTATATCTCGTATAGGTTTATTAAAGGCATAGACTATAATCATATATAGTAATAGCATTATTACTGCTATTCCAAACAAAAATCCATTTTGTGTATAGAGTATTATTCCACCAGCTATGGCCATTAGTGTATCTATCATTATAGTTAATGTGGCCCCTGATATGGCACTTCTAATTTTAGAAGCATCCATGAACCTAGATATGATTTCTCCCACTTTCCTAGTTCCAAAGAAATTCATAGGTAATTCTATAACGTGTTGATAGTATCCTAGTATAAGAGGAATATCTATCTTTTGACTTAGATACAACAATAGGTGTGATCTAAATGCACTCAATAATATTTTAAAAATGTTTAATAATATTATTCCTGCTGATAAAATATGTAATGTTTTTTCTAGTTTATACCTCAGTACTTCATCTACTAAAGCCTTAAAGTAAAAGGCTCCCAATATACCCAATATGGTATATACTATGGATGCAAAGAATATATTTAGTATTAATCTTTTCTGAGGTTTTAAAAGACCAATAAATCTTTTAAACAAACCTATAGTTTCATCTCCAGTTTTAAACTCTGCCGTAGGCACCATTAAAACTAATACACCAGTCCATATTTTAAAAAAGTCCTCAGGTTTATATTTGACTATTCCCTTACCTGGGTCTGCCACTATTATTTCTTCTTTAGCTATTTTGTGGATTACTACATAGTGAAGAAACATTTCATCCATAACAACGTGGGCTATGGCTGGAAGGGGAATTTCACCATATAGACCTTCTGAATCTCCCTTAACTCCCTTTGCAGTAAAACCTAGTTTCTGTGCTGCTTGTATGAGTCCATATACATTAGTACCATTTTTATCAGTACCAGCCACTTCCCTTATTTTACTTATGGGAATTTTAAGACCATAGGTTTTACAAATGGTAGCTATACATGCAGCTCCGCAGTCTTTTATATCGTGTTGCTTTATGCATATATATCTTTTATATTTATCTAGAATCTTTTTCACCATAGTACTCTCCAATAGATTATTTATTGTAGTTCCTTTAATCCTTCAGGTGGCTTTGGCTCATAATACCAGCCCTTACAAAACATATTCATATCTAATGTACCTACAAATGCAAATAAACTTATGTATAATGATACTATCTTATACTTCATCTTTAATCATCTCCTGTGTATTTAAATCTGTCCCTATAATAAAATAAATCCATAGAAAAATGACATTTTCAGGAC
The DNA here is from genome assembly GCF_025210435.1 of Anaeromicrobium sp. Lineage (GTDB taxonomy): Bacteria > Bacillota > Clostridia > Peptostreptococcales > Thermotaleaceae > Anaeromicrobium. The sequence continues at coordinate 5,794 of NZ_JAOART010000073.1, read as the reverse complement.
GAAAATGTCATTTTAAAGGACGAAAATGCAATTTTTTTATTTAATTCCTATTTGGGTCAACAAATCATCGCAAAAAACTACAAATATTTTTCCCATTTCAGTACAGGAAAAAATCCTTAATAAACACCCAATATCTATGGACAACATATATATTAAAAAACTTTCATTTATAAAATATATAAAAATCATAATGATATATAATAATATTATTAGTTTTAACCCCTTAATATTTTTTTGTATTACTAATATTAATATATTTAACATACATACCATCATAATAATCGTACTTATAATATAACCATGAAAATCATGTAAATACTTTATGATTAATGATGGTCCTATGAAATATATACAAGTGAATATGGCACATCTACTAAAACTAGTACAATGTTGACTTTTTATAGATCCTTTAAATATTAATCCTATTATCATCATGGGCCACAAATATTTAAAGGTACCTAGGAAATAGGAAATAATAGATGCCATGAAAAATTCAATGATTATACCTAAGACTATACTAAAGCCATATTGGGCTTTCAATCGCCTAGTCTCATCTATATGACTAAATGTATCTAAATTAAAAATCTTTTGGGATATTTTCTCTATATTTATTATTTTAATCACTCCATTACAAATCTAGGAATTCGTACTTCCACCTGAAAGTAATCTTTATGAATGCATATTTCTAAGCTACCTTCTAATTTTTCTACTCGTTCTTTTATGATAGAGATTCCATATCCCCTACCTTCACTTTCCTTTGTAGAAAATCCTTCCTCATGTATTTCATCCATAATAATATTATTATGATATCTATTCTTAATAATAAAAATATAATCTAATGGATTCGATTCCATATCTATATAAATTTTTCTCTCTTCCTTACCCATATCCTTACAAGCGTCAATGGCATTATCTAATATATTAGATAAAATAGAGACCAAATCTATTATTTTATTTCCATTACAATTAATATAAGTTCTATTTTTAAATTCTACCTCTATATTTAACCCTTTAGCTTCTCTAATCTTTGAATATATTAACACATCTAATTCCTTAGAACCCACGTCTACAGTTATTAGTATATTGTCTATTTCCCTCTTATAATTACCTATATAATTATTTAATTTATCATATTCTTTATCTTCTAATAATTTACCCATGACTAACATATGATTTTTTATATCATGTTTGTGCTTTATATATCTTCTATTCTCATCTTTTATGAAATTGTATTTCATCCTGTTCATATTATGCTCTTCTTCTTTTTTCCACGTTATATACAAGTCCTTTATTATAAATATAATAAAAATATTCATAATAAATATTATCGATCCCAATACCAACTCTATTAAGGCCATATGCTTTGATTGGAAATAGTTTAATTTCTTCATGAAATTGTTATTTATAAGTAAACTTAACAAGGTCCCTTGTATAATAATATATACTATAATCCTTTTATACTTTTTTTCAGATATATTTTTCATTCATATCACCTATTCTCTATAAACACTGTGATTCTTCTTTTATATATCACAATTGCCATTATACTATGTACTATTATTTGAGGTGTAAAACATTTTAAAGCTAGTATTATATCTTTACTAAAATCTAATGGATTAACATTAAAAATCAATATTAATGATTGAATAAAAACAAACTCTAAGGCAAAACCTATAGATTCACTTACTAATATTGATATTGTCCATTTGAATACATGTCCTCTATTAATAATGATTCCCGTTATAATATATATCAATAAAATTATACTAGTATATATTATATAACTATCTATATTTGCCCTTATAAAATGTTGACTTATAGCTACACCTATACTTATAGGTATCCATTTTTTGAAATCCATCCTCTTTCCTAAAAAGCCATAGGCCATAGGGATACTCACAAAAAATTGTGGTGTTGAAAATAATAATATCTTCAAAATCACATGATTGTCTATCTTAATCACTCCTATCTAAATTATCTTTCTCAATTCTGATAATAATTTTTTAGATAATTGAGCTTTATGACTTCCATTGTAAAATGAAATTTCAAGGGATGTCCTATTCATGGGAACTATTGATGATATTTTTTTTATATTAACAATGTAAGACCTACTGCTTTTAAAGAAGTCTTCATGTTTTAATATTTCCTCTACTTCTTTTAAAGAATGATTTACCACATATTTATCCTTAATCGTATAGATTATGGATTTATTTTTATTGGCTTCTGCCATATATATATCTTTAATAAAAATATTTATAAATCCATCTTCAACTTTAAATGAACAAAGTTTCTCTTCCACATTATACTTCCTCTTCAATCGCTCTAAAGTCTTTAACAATCTGTTAGTATCTATAGGCTTTTCTATATAATCAAAGGTATATAATTCTACTGCCTCCCTTATATGCTCACTAAAGGAAGTAATAAATATTATATCCATATGGGGTAACTCACTTCTTATTTTCTTAGCTACCTCTATTCCATTTATTTTAGGCATATCTATATCCGTAATAATAATCTCTGGTTCTATCTTTCTTATGGCCCTTAAAAAATCTTCTCCATCTTCTGTAGAATAAACTACTTGAAATCCATCTATCTGAGCGACTTTATCAACTAATGATTTCCTAAAAATCTCATTATCTTCTCCAATAACAATTTTTAAATTCATAGCATCACCTCTATAAGCTTGTATAAATAGCCATTCATACAAAATATTATATCATAGGATTATACAATTTTTTCATTATTTGTATTAATTTGTAATATGATTCAATGATACCTTTTCTACCTTGTAGGGGTTAACTTTTTTCAATGTTGCAAGCTGAAATTCATTTAACCATATAAATTTAAAGGATATGAGAAAGATAAACTCCGTGGAAAATAGTTTACATTCTAAAAATAAACTTAAAAACTCAACTTTCCCATGTGAAAAAGAGCATCTAATCCTTGAAAAAAGTTCATATGGTGTTCTTTTTCTTATTGCAGAAAAAATACTATTTTTTTCAAGGATTATATGCAATTTTCTAACTGGGAAAGTTGAGTTATTTTAAGTTACTAAATTTTCATTCTTTCACACTATCTGTGGAATTTTTAAACAATAACAAACCTGTATGTTGTTCTCTCCTCTATCTATGGCTAATGTTTTAATCTTTTTACCTGTTCTATTGATAATCCAGTTTTTAAAGCTATTATTTCCATATCTAAAATATCTAATAAACTTCTAGCAATTTTTATTTTTTCCTCTTCTTTACCTTCTTCTCTGCCTTCTTTTCTACCTTTTTCTCTACCTTCTTCCATGGCACTGCTTATCATATTTGCTCTTTCATGTAATGATTTTTCTCTAGCCCTATATAATGCTAGAGTCTTTGGGTTACTACTTAGATATTCTAATCTCTCTTCAGCCTTTTTTATATCCTTATCCATATCCAACAACTCCTTTAAGGTTTCATCTGATATGTCATCTCTGAGAAATGTCAACCATCTTTGCAATTTATCTTCCTTTAAATTTTTTTCCTTCAAATTTTTAAATTTAGGTGTTTCTATGAAATGTACCTCCACTAAATCAGTCAACATATAATCCTTTTCTTCATCTTCCCATAGATGAAATTTCTCAAGTTCCAGATAATTAAAATCTAATATGTTTATTGTTATTACCTTTGATAGATCTTTATAGTCTTGCCCCTTACCAATTCCCTCATTAAATAATCTACCCCAATAAAATAAGGTCCTTTTATCCATATTCCTTTGGTCTGTTAATTGGACTTCTATATTTATTTGCATACCATCTGCCGTTTTAGCTCTAACGTCTAAGATACCCGTTTTATCATCTAGCATTTCCTTCGTTAACTCTTTGTTATCTATTATTTCTAAACTTACTAACCTATTTACATCTGGTCTATCTAAAACTGCATTTAAAAATGCTATTAAATTATCTTTTACTTCATTTTCCCCAAATAATTTTTTGAATATAAAATCATTTAGAGGCTTTAATCTTTCCATCTTATCATCCCTTTCATACTTATATTATATAATATGTGAGGCATTATAATCAATTTAGGCATATGAAAGAAATATGAAAAACACACTAATTTAAATTTGGATAATAATTTAAATTAATGTGTTCTTTTATAATAGCCCCTTTAATATCTATTTATTAAAATATTCCTTTGGTGGCTTTGGACCAAAGAATTGGTAGTAGTCTACCTTTATTCTACCGTTGAATAATTTTCTCTTTTTATCTGCTTTTTTACCATATAACTTCTCTAATTCTTCATCAGAAGTTATTACATACTTTGACCAGGTCTTAAATCTATCAAAGACTTTACCCATCCTCTTATAAAGTCTTTGAACTTCTGCCTTCTCACCTAATCTTTCTCCATAGGGAGGATTAGTGATTATATATCCATATTCCTTATTTGAATGAATCTTTCCCATATCATGGGCTTCAAACTTAATACACTCATCTACCCCTGCATTATATGCATTGTCCTTAGCTATCTTTATAGTTCTAGGGTCTATATCTGATGCGTATATATCTAGTTCTACATCTTGACGAATAGATTTTAATGCGTGGGTTCTAGCATCCTTCCAAGCTTGTTTTGGTATTCTTGACCAGTTCTCTGATATGAAACTTCTTTGTAATCCTGGGGCTATATTTTTCCCTATCATGGCTGCTTCTATGGCTATAGTGCCACTTCCACAAAGTGGATCTATAAGGGCTCTGTCCCCTCTCCATCTGCTTATCATTACCATAGCTGCTGCTAGGGTTTCCTTAAGGGGAGCTTCATTAGCAGTCTCCCTGTATCCTCTTTTATGTAGTCCCACACCAGATGTATCTATGGTAATTGTAGCTACATCCTTTAAAAGGGCCACTTCTATTCCATATTCTGCACCCGTTTCCTTAAACCAATCTACCTTATATTGAGCTTTTAATTTTTCCACTATGGCCTTTTTAGTTATGGCCTGACAGTCAGATATACTAAATAGGGTAGACTTTACACTCTTTCCGTTCACAGGAAATTTATCATTTTCACCAATCCACTCATGCCAAGGTAACTTCTTAACTCCTTGAAACAATTCCTCAAAGGTAGTAGCCTTAAATTCTCCCATCTTAACCAATACTCTATCTGCTATCCTAAGCCACATATTTAATATGGGAATATCCCTTTCCTCTGCCTTAAATTCTACTTTACCATTATCTACTTTTGTTACTTCATATCCTAAGTTTTCCACTTCTATCTTTACTAACTTTTCCAACCCAAAGGTTGCCGTTGCAATTAATGTTAATTCCATCTTCTTCTCTCCTATATCTTATTCTTTAGTATTATAACACATGTGGTTAAGCAATATTAATTTTGTTGACTAATTGTTGACGTATTTTTTATAATATTTAAAATGTAAAAATTTATCCATGTTGATTGTAAATAATGATAAAATTAAACAAAGTATGTTATATATAGATTTATTGGTTTTAAATTTGTTTTATACAGTAACTTGCCTATAAGGGAAACCATTGAAAATTTTTGGAACCCTGGAACATCACAACATCCTATGCTACTCCAACATGACACGTGAACCTATCTACGAAGATTCACACTTTCGCTTGTGACAAGGACTTGGGTGGAAAAGATTTTCAATAGTTTCCTGAAATAGGCCCACATAAAGCTGCTTTATAAATACGAAATCTATATAGATTTATTGGTTTTAAAATTGCTTTATACTGAATATAAAATTTTTTTCTCCCAAAACTTATATTATAGATATCTATAGTATAAGAAAAGGAGTCCTAATCATGGGT
>NZ_JAOART010000072.1 GCF_025210435.1 Anaeromicrobium sp. | reverse complement strand
TGAATCTTCGTATATAGGTTCATGTGTCATGTTGGAGTAGCATAGGATGTTGTGACGTTCCAGGGTTCCAAAGATTTTCAATATATTTTCCCTTATAGGCAAGTTACTGTATAAAACAAATTTACAACCAATAAATCTATACTTATATTATATACCAAACAACTCTTATTTCTAATTATATTTATAGAATATTCTCACCCTTGAACACAAAAAGAAAATACGCTGGCTCAAGAATCTGGATTTTCTTAACCAACGTATTTAACTTGTCCATATTTTCCTTAAAAATTAACAGAACCCTCTAGGTTCTTTCCATTTAAGCTTTCATGAAAATACTCATGTATATGAAACAATCAATTTGTACCCACAAGTTTTGTTACCCACCTGGGTAACTTATCCTTATCTTTCCACACCTGGCCAACATGGGGCCCATTAAAAATATGGATGATCTCATTTCTCTTACTAAGTGTTCTGGAATTTCATGGGAACTTAAATTACTAGTATCAACTTTCATTACGGAATCTTCAAATTCTATTTTACAACCTATGGATTTCAATATATTAATCATAGCATCAACATCACTAAGATGAGGTGCATCAAATAAGATACTTTCACCTTCGTTTAAAATAGTAGCAGCCAAAATAGGTAAAACTGCATTTTTTGCTCCCTTTATTGCCAGTTCTCCATTTAATTTATTTTGGCCTTTTACTAGCAGTCGGCTCATAAATTACACCTCCGAGTTTTTCACAAATATTTCATATAAAAATTAAGCTACGCACAATACCTAATATATTAATCATTTTATGCATTAATCTCGAAGGTGTTCCCATAGATAGGAAAATTTTATGATTTTAATACTTCTAATATATTAGAATAAATTATATCAGTAGCATTTGGTTTTGCTATCTCCCTACTCTTTTTAGCCATGGTATTCAATTTATCCTTTTGTTTTGATAGTTCATATATATTATTAAGTATAACATGTTCATCAAATTCAGATTCTTTAACTAATATGGCTGCTCCTTTATCCTCTAATACTCTTGCATTATGCTCTTGATGATTATTAGTAACATAAGGAGATGGTATTAAAATAGAAGGTATTCCCATAGCTGTTATTTCAGCTAAAGTTATGGCTCCTGCACGACATATGGCCAAATCTGCCGCTCCCATATATTTTGCCATATCATATATATACTCTTTTACAGAGTCCTTAACGTCCTTATTTATACCCTTTTCTTTAAAAAAGTCCATTACCTCTTTATAGTGTCTACTTCCCGTTACATGAATTATTTTTATTTTTTTATCCTTATGGGTTCTTTCTATAACTTTAGCCATAATGTTATTTATTTTTTCAGCACCACGGCTTCCTCCAAAGGACAATACTACAAACTCATCTTCTTTAGCTCCTATTTCTTCTTTAGAACTTTCCTCACTTATTTTTATAAAATCCTTTCTAATTGGATTTCCTGTAAGATAGACTTTTTTATCATTATTAAAATACTTTTTAGACTCATGAAAGCTTACCAAAACCCGATTAACAAACTTACCCAATATTTTATTAGTTACTCCTGGTATGACATTTTGTTCATGAATAACTGTTTTAATATTAAGCATAGAAGCTATGAATACTACAGGTCCACATACATATCCACCCGTTCCAATGACAATATCTGGTTTGAATTTTAAGATGACCTTTATGGAATCCTTTAGACCACAGGCCAAGTCAACTGCTGATTTTGCCGTATCCAATGAAATTTTTCTTTTGAATCCGCTTACCTTTATTGTCTTTAGATTATAACCTGCCTTTGGAACCAACTCACTTTCTAGTCCCTTTTCTGTACCTACAAATAGTATTTGAGCTGTTTTGATTTCACCTTTTATCTTATTTGCAATGGCAATAGCTGGATATATGTGTCCTCCAGTGCCTCCACCTGTAATTAGTACCTTCATTACGTCAACTCCTATCTAAATTAGAATACCTTGAAACATTTAGCAATATTCCAACTGATGCCATAAATATAGCAAGAGAATTCCCTCCCCAACTTATAAATGGTAGGGCCATACCCGTAACTGGCATGGACGATGTGGCAACAGCAATATTTATTATGCACTGTACTGCAACCATTGATGTAATCCCTGATGCTAATAGACATCCAAAGGTATCTGGTGCATTTATGGCAATTCTAACTCCTCTCCATATTAAGAGCACATATAGTATAATAATTACCATGCACCCAATAAACCCTAGTTCTTCCCCTATTATGGCGAAAATAAAATCATTTTGAGGTTCTGGGATATATAAATATTTTTGCATACTTCTTCCTAATCCAACTCCAAATAAGCCTCCTGAACCTAATGCATATAGGGATTGTATAACTTGATATCCTGTTCCCATTGGGTCTTTAAATGGATCTAAAAATCCCGTTAATCTCTTCATTCTATAGGGAGCTGCCACAACCATTGCTCCAAGAGCAAAAAATCCTCCCATGCCCATTACTATAACATGGAACCATCTCATGCCTGCAATAAACATCATACAGGCAATTACTGCCCCTATGGTTACTGCCGTACTCATATTAGGTTGAAGTAATATGAGTCCCATATATATTCCTATTATAAGTATATATGGACATACTCCATGTAAGAACTTCTTTATTTTATCTCCCATAGAAGATAAACTAGATGCCACAAATATTATGGCACAAATTTTACTTATTTCTCCTGGCATTATGGTAAAGCTACCTATCCCAATCCATCGCCTGGCTCCATTAAATTCCTTTCCTAGTGGTGTTAATACTAATAATAAAAGTACTATACTCAAACCAAAGGCATATGGTGCTAATTTTTTATATCTGAAATAGTCAAAATTCATAGTAAATGTCATTCCTATAAGTCCTATAGTAGCCCATAGAAGTTCTCTTTTAAGAAAATAGTAAGAATCATGTAGTTTGGTAAGGGCATAGTAATGGCTAGAACTAAAAACCATAATAACTCCTATTACTACCAATATTAGAACTAGCAATAGTAAAGTAAAGTCGCTTGATTTTCTTTTAGCCATACTCTTTTACCTCCTTAAGTTTAGAACACATTCTTTGAAATCTTTTCCCCTCACTTCGTAACTCTTATACATATCCCAACTTGCACAAGCAGGTGACAATAATACACAATCACCACTTACTGCCATGGTACTTGCAGTTTTTACAGCTTCCTTCATATCTTTTACTCTTGTTATATTATAAAATTCATTTTCCTTGGCCGTTTCCTCTATTTTTTCAGCCGTTTCTCCTAGTAAAATCATATTTTTAACTTTTCCCTTAAAGGAACTTATGAACTCAGTAAAATCACTTCCCTTATCCATACCTCCTGCTATTAATAATATGGGATTTTTCATGGCTTCTATAGCTTTTATGGATGCATCAGGATTAGTTCCCTTTGAGTCATTAATATATCTAACCCCATTTATTTCACTAACAAATTCTGTTCTATGTTCTACTCCCATGAATTCTTTCAATGTTTGTTCAATATATTGAACATCTATTCCAGCCCAAAGGCATATGGCTGTAGCTGCAAGGGCATTTTCTAAGTTATGGGTTCCTGGAATTTGTAAATCTGAAATATTACAAATTTCATATTCCATATTATCTTTTTTTGCCATTATATGTTCATCATGCACATATACACCCTCTTGTAGAATTTCTTTTCTACTAAAGAATATGACATTTGATTTGCACTTACTTGCCAGCTTATAAGTCTCTTCATTATCCTTATTAAGTATTACATAATCATTTTCATCTTGATTTTCAAATATATGAGCCTTAGCATTTATGTAATTCTCCATGGTCTTGTGCCTATTTAAGTGGTCTGGTGTAATGTTTAATATGGCTCCTATGTGAGGATTAAAGTCTTTGATACTCTCTAATTGAAAACTACTTACTTCTGTAACCATCATGGAAGTGCCTTTAGCCAAAGGTGCCTTTGATATGGCCGCCACCCCTATATTTCCTACCACATAAGTATCCTTTTTAGCATTTTTAAATATTTCTCCCGTTAAAGCTGTAGTAGTAGTTTTTCCATTAGTTCCTGTTATTCCTATAAAAGTCCCCTTACATAGCCTATAAGCAAGTTCTAATTCTCCTATAACTTCCACATTACCTGATTTAGCTTCTTTTATAAAATCTAAATCAGTAGGAACACCAGGACTTAATACTATTAGGTCAAACTCTTTACTATCTGGAAATTCATCATAGATTTTTCCTATTTTATTTTCATCAATTTTTAATAATATATCCTTTAATTCTTCTTTAGTCTTTTTATCATAAGTATAAACTATAGCTCCCTGTTCTGATAGTGTATTAACAGTAGCTATACCTGATTTTCCCATACCCACAATAAGTACTTTTTTACCTCTTAAATCCATTATAAACACCTGCTTTCTATCTGATTATATTCTAATTCCAAACAATCCAATCATACATAAGATAAAAGTAACTAACCAAAATACAATTACTACCTTTGTTTCTTTCCATCCACATAATTCAAAGTGGTGATGAAGGGGACTCATTTTAAATACCCTTTTACCTGTAAGTTTAAATGAAGCTACTTGTATAATAACAGATAGGGCTTCCATAAAATATATTCCACCTACAATTGGAATTATCATAGTTAAGTTAGTAAGTATACTAACTGCTGCAATAGCACCACCTAGAGCCATTGAACCCGTATCTCCCATAAACACCTTCGCAGGATGTGCATTAAACCTTAAAAAACCTAAACATGCCCCTGTTAGTGCACCACAGAATATGGCCACACTAGGCATTCCCATTTTAACAGCCACTAAACTAAAGAAGGCTGATATTATTAAAGTTACTCCTGAAGCTAATCCATCTAATCCATCTGTTAAATTCACACTATTAGTTGTTCCCACAACAAATACAACTATAAAAGGTATATATAACATGCCAAAATCTATGCTAGTATGAATAAAAGGTATATATATATTGGCCTTGTAACTGGAAGTTTTCAAAAAGTAAATGGCCAATATAAGGGCTATTAACACTTGACCAATTAACTTTTGGTATGCTCTTAATCCTAAATTTCTCTTTAGTACAACCTTTATAAAATCATCTATGAACCCAATCAGTCCAAATGATATAGTAGCAAATAGCATCACATACAAATCCTTCATTTGTTCTCCAGATAAACCTGCTGTTAATGTGGTTATTAGCACTGCCAAAACCATCATTATCCCACCCATGGTAGGAGTTCCAGATTTACTCATATGAGACTTTGGCCCCTCATCTCTTATGCTTTGTCCCACCTTAAGTCTCCTAAGAATTGGTATACAAATTGGTCCTAATATTAAAGTAATAAAAAATGATGCCACCATAACTATAATCATTTGTAAATAACTCATCTATTTATCTCCTCTCTTGCAAATATTTTACTAGTTCTTCCATTTTCATTCCCCTAGAGCCTTTAATGAGAAAAGTGTCATCTTCCTTAAGGAAGTCTTTTAAAAATTCCATCACTTCTTGATTACTTTTAAAGAAGAAAGTTTTATCACTTCCCATCCCCTTTTTCATAGCTCCAGTCTTATAATGGATTGCGTCATTTCCAACGGCTATTAATACATCTATGTTCTCTTCACTTACCCTATAACCTACATTTTCATGGGCATCCTTAGCATATTCGCCCATTTCTAGCATATCTCCTAATATGGCTATTTTTCTATTTTTCCCAACATTTTTTAGTACATTGATTCCAGCTTCCATAGAATCTGGACTGGCATTATAGGTGTCATCTATAATTAATATTTCACCATTTTCTTTTATATTTAATCTCATGTTGCCACTTTCAAATTCAGAAATGGCTTCCCTTATCTTGTCCATAGGTATATCTTCTATAATCCCTATCATTATGGCACTCATGGCATTGTAAACATTGTGTATCCCAGCCACATTTAGTCTAAAGTCATAGGTTTTAGTTTCATAGATTACACTAAATAGAATTCCATCCTGACCTAGATCTTTTTTTATTTCTCCTCTAAGGTCCATATCTTTATTTAATCCAACTTTTAAAACATTATATTTATCCCCTTCTATATTACATAGGAATTTATCATCACCATTTAGTATTAACATATCCTTTTCATTAAAATAATTTTTAATTTCCATCTTGGCCTTACATATATTTTCTTGTGACCCTAGCCTTTCTATATGGGACAATCCCACATTAGTTATTACTCCTATATGGGGTCTTACTATATTTGCTAACAAATCTATTTCATCAAATCCACTCATACCCATTTCAAGTATACAAGCTTCATAGGTACTGTCTAATTCAAATACAGTTTTAGGAAGACCTATATGATTATTGAAATTTCCCTTGTTCTTTAATACTTTATATTTTTTCCTAAGAACATTATATATCATATCTTTAGTAGTAGTTTTTCCTGTACTACCTGTTACAGCCACTTTCAAAATATGAAATTTTGAAATATAGTATTTAGCAATTTCTTCCATTGCCTTTAAGGTATCTTCTACTTTTATTACGTTTACCCCTTCTATGTGGTTTTTATACTGACTTACCAATAGGGTTTTAGCTCCTTTACTGGCTGCAGATTTTAAAAATTTATGCCCATCGAAGTTTTCACCAATTAGGGCTATGAACATATCATTTTCCTTTATATCTCTAGAATCCGTAGATATTCTTTTAATCTCTTCCCTTGTATTACCTTCAATTAATTGACCATTAGTACATTTAATTATTTCACCTATACTAATTTCCATCTACATTTCCCCCTCAATAATGGCCTTGGCCACTAATCTGTCATCAAAGTCTATGGTCTCATTTCCTAATATTTGATATGTCTCATGACCCTTTCCTGCTATTAAAACTATATCATCCTTATTTGCCCTTTTAATAGCCTCCCTTATACCTTCTTTCCTATCTACTATTTTTTTATATTCACAATTAGTACCTTCAATTCCTTCTTCTATATGATCTAAAATACTATTTGGTTCTTCACTTCTTGGATTATCACTAGTTATAATCACATAATTGGATAGTTTTCCTGCTATCTCTCCCATTATAGACCTCTTAGTTTTATCCCTGTCACCACCACATCCAAATACTGTTATTATCTTTCCTTGAGTAAATTCTTTAGCTGTTATTAATGCATTTTCCAAAGAATCTGGTGTATGGGAATAATCCACAATAACATTATACCCCTTAGAATTATTTACTTTTTCAAATCTCCCTGAAACCCCTTTATTATTTTCTAGTCCCCTTTTAATATCCTCAAAAGAATATCCTAAAACGTAAGCTCCACTAGCTGCTGCTAATCCATTATATATGGAAAACTTGCCAGGTGTATTTAAGTTAATTTCTCCACTATATTTAGGGGTGACTAATGTAAAGGTAGCCCCCTGTGGTGTTATACCTATATTTGTTCCTCTTATATGACATTCACTATCTATTCCGTAGGTGATAGTCTCAACATGGCTAGATTCTAACTCTTTTGCCAATTTTTTGCCATAGGAATCATCCACATTAATTATATTAGCTTTATTGGTCATAAAAAATAGTTTTTTCTTAGCTTCATAGTAATTATCCATATCTTTATGGTAATCTAAATGATCCTTTGTTAAATTAGTAAATATACCTATGGAAAAATTAACATTATCTACCCTATCTAACTCTATTGAATGGGATGAAACTTCCATGACAGCCACATGGACACCTGCATTTTTCATTTCATTAAACATTTTTTGTAACTCAAAGGCTTCTGGTGTAGTGTTATTAGCTTTATACTCCTTATTTAATATTTTATGACCTATAGTTCCTATAATTCCAGATTTTATATTTTTACTGTCTAAAATGCTATTAATTAAGTATGTAATGGTAGTTTTTCCATTAGTCCCTGTGATACCTATAACTTCCATTGACCTTGTGGGATCACCATAAAAGTTAGATGCAATTTTTGCCATAGCCTTTCTAGAATTAGAAACTTTTACCACAGTCACCCCATCTATTTTCACTTCATCCTCTACAATAAAGGCCTTCGCCCCTTTTTTCATAGCTGAATCTACATATTTGTGTCCATCCACTTTAAATCCTTTCACACACACAAATAAATCCCCTTCTTTTACATTCCTAGAATCATAACAAATATTATTTATTCCCACATTTAATTCTCCACTTATATCTATTAGATCTATCTCATTAATTATATCTTTTAATTTCATAAACTACACCCCTCATGGAAATTATTTTTATTCACTTGCAGATATTTATTAAATTATAAATTCTAAATTTTCCGCCACACAATAACTTGCCTACAAGGGAAAATATATCCTTAGTATTATAGACGTCAAATTATGATTATAAACAAAACTCACGAAAAGGCAACTTAAATCAAAGTGATATAACTTCGACTTAAGTTGCCTTAATTATTTTTCATTTATTCTAATTATAACACAATTTATATACATTTTAGGTTTAGATTGTTAATAAATATAGGATTTACCTAAGTTTTAAGTTATTCCTTTTTCAAGTACAATATTATGACCGAATTTTCTAACACCTTAGCTCCAGGCTTTGGAAACTGATCTATAATAGTAACATCAGAATTTTCAACTTCCATAGGTTCAGTCTCATATCTAAGATTCTTTCCACTTAAAACTTTAGCCGCTTCCTTTAGTGGAAGGTTTCTTATCTCTGGCACAGATACTTCCACCCTTTCATATTCTTTAACTTCTTCCTGATTAAATTGAGGTTCTACTTCAAGATATCTAAGGGAATCCTTTAATATTTCTCCTACGGCTGGTGCGGCAGTTAAACTCCCAAATCTAACTCCCTGAGGTTCATCTATTACTACTAAAACAGCTAACTTTGGATCATTTGCAGGGGCCAGTGAAACAAAGGATGAATAGGTTTTCCCCTTTGCATACCTTCCATCTATTACTTTATCTGCTGTCCCCGTCTTTCCACCTACTCTATATCCTGGTATATAGGCCTTCTTCCCAGACCCCTTTGAAACAACACTTTCCATTATAGTCCTTAATTCGGTAGCCGTTTTTTCAGATATTACTTGTCTAACCATGTTAGGTTCATATCTATGGATTACATTCCCCTCATCATCAACTAACTCTTTTACTATCCTAGGTTTCATAAGTTTACCATCATTTCCCACAGCCGAAATGGCACTCATTAATTGAAGGGGAGTAACCGATATTCCTTGACCATATGATATGGTGGCAAGTTCAACAGGTCCTATTATATTTTTATTTTGTATTATGGCCCTTCCTTCACCAGGTAAATCAATACCTGTAGTATTAGTAAATCCAAAGGCATCTAAATACTCATAATATTTTTCTACCCCTAATCTTTGACCAACTTCAACAAAAACTGGGTTACAGGAGTTTTGAACACCTTCTGTAAAGGTTTGATGACCATGGGGTCTATAATATCTCCAACACTTTAATCTTTGTCCAGCTACAATAGTATAACCTGGTGAATTAAAGGGTGAATTAGGATCTACCACCCCTTCTTCAAGACCTGCTGCTGATGTTATAAGTTTGAAGGTTGATCCTGGCTCATATGTGTCACTGATTATTGGATTTCTCCACATTTTATTCCAAATTTTGGATTTTTCTTTGCTATCAGCCACATCATACTCCCTTTTTAGATTTTCATCTAGTGGAGTTCTTGCATTATTAGGATCATAGTCTGGTTTAACTGACATGGCCAGCACATCTCCCGTTTTAGGGTCCATAACTATTCCAAATACTCTTTTCGCCTCTGTTTTAGCCAATGCATTATTAAGGGCCTTTTCTGTAAAATGTTGAATTATTTCATCTATGGTTAAAACCACATTTAATCCATTTTCAGCTTCATAATACTTATCCGTCCCATAATAAAGTTGTCTTCCTGCTGCATCTGTATTTTTTATCCATCTACCAGGTAAACCACTTAAGTATTTATCATATTTTAGTTCAACTCCTGATAGGCCCATATTATCATCTGTAGTATGGCCTATCACATGGGATGCAAAGTTTCCAAAGGGATAATATCTTCTATTATCTTCTGCTATGGATATGCCCTTTAAGCCAGCCTCCCTTATGCTATCTGCTATTTCCTTTTCTATCCACTTTTTAACTTTTACTAAATTTGTATTTTTCTTAGTAACTTTTTTCCTTATATCCTCTTCACTTTCTCCAAGGATTTCAGCCAACTTAGCTGCTATCTCATAACCTTTACCTGATTTAGTCACTTCCGTTGGTCTTGCCCATACAGTATATGTACTTGCACTTATGGCTAATTCTTTTCCATTTCTATCATAGATTATTCCTCTTTTAGCAGGAATAGGAATGTCTCTAGTTTGTTGTACTTGGGCCATTTCCCTATATCTTTCACCTTTTACAATTTGAATCCACCCAAGACGAAATACTAGTAGAAGTAAAGCTAAGCTAGATAAAAACAATAATAAGACTAGTCTCTTTTTATTTGTAATGCTGGGTATTGCCAATTTAAGTTTCCCCCCTACTAAATGTTAAAATTGCCTTTTATACTAGTTATCATCTTGCCCATAGTCCCCTTAACACGATCCATAAAAGTGGCTTTTTCTTCAATTTTAGTGTTTTTCTCTAAATTTCTTTTCAGATCAAGATCATCCACTTCTAAGAATACCATTTGTCTTTTTTCTGGATATTGCATTCCTAAAGTGGCAGTTGCCTTCTCTTCTATCAAATTACTTCTCTTTACCTTATCAACTTCCACCTTTAGTCTGTTTATTTCAGATTGAACTTTCTTTGATTCTTTCACCAAATTATTCACTTCATATTTTAATTTACTAATTTCCGCATAACCTGCCAGTATCCCCACGCAAAAAGTTGCAGTAATCAAGAGTGTAACTATAGTTTGCACTTTATAAAAAAATAATTTATTGCCTTTTTTATTTTTTCTATTTATCTTTTTCTCTATTTTTTTCTTTTCTTCCCTTTGGGGAATATTCTCCTCAGAATAACTATACTTACGTTTTGCTACTAACAACTTATTCACCTTCTTTACTTTTTAGAACATTAAAGTTTTTGGGCTACTCTTAATTTAGCGCTTCTTGAACGTGGATTTACATGAATTTCTTCCTTTGATGGTAATATGGGCTTTTTAGTTATTCTTTTTACCTTAGCTTTACCTCCACACATACACATGGGAAACTCAGGAGGGCAAGTGCATGCAATACTCAATTCTTTAAAAGTTTTTTTAACTATTCTATCCTCTAGGGAGTGGAAAGTGATAATAGAAAGTCTACCACCCTTATTCAATTTTTCTACAGCATCCTTTATGGTATTTTCTATAATTCCTAATTCATTATTAACTTCAATCCTTATGGCTTGAAAAGTCCTCTTTGCTGGATGAGGCCCTTCCCTTCTAGCAGCAGCTGGAATTGCCTTTTTTATAACTTCTACAAGTTCTATTGTTGTATCTATACTTTTTTCATCTCGCTCCTTAACTATGAACTTGGCAATTCTACTAGCCCACCTATCTTCACCATACTCTTTTATGATTCTAAATATTTCTGATTCCTCATACTCATTTACCACATTCCATGCAGTAAATGGCACATCCCTATTCATTCTCATATCAAGTGGTGCATCCTGCTGATATGAAAAACCCCTTTGTGCTTCATCTAACTGATATGAAGATACTCCTAGGTCTAGTATCATTCCATCTATTTTATCTATTTCAAGTTCCTCTAACACATTTTTAATATTGGAAAAATTACTATGTACAAAAATTTTATTATTTTCATATGCTTCTAATCTCTTAGATGCGGATTTTAAGGCATCCTTATCCTGATCTATACCAATTAAACTTCCCTCTTTAGATAGTTGTTCACATATATATGAAGAATGACCACCTCCACCTAGAGTACCATCCACATATATACCATTTGGTTTAATTTCTAAATTATCTACCGTTTCTTTCAGTAGTACAGACACATGATTAAATTCCAAAAGTATCACCTGCTTTCATTTCTTTTATGATTATTATCTACCATTGTCTATTCTTTTATTTAAATCCCTAGTTCCACCATTTTTTCAGCTATTGCATCATAACTTAGCTCTTCGCTATCATTATATCTGTTCCATTCTTCCTTACTCCAAATTTCTACTCTCGTAGAAACTCCTATTGTTACAACTTCTTTGTCAATTTTAGCGTGCTGTCTTAGATTAGCTGGTAAGTTAATTCTTCCCTGCTTGTCCAAACTACATTCAGTAGCTCCTGAGAAAAATAATCTTACAAATGCCCTTGCATCTCTACTTGTTAGGGGTAGAGTTCTTAGTTTTTCTTCAAATTGTTTCCACTCATTTTGGGGATACACAAATAAACAGTTGTCTAGTCCCTTTGTAACTATAAAAGATTCTCCAAGTTCGTCTCTAAACTTAGAAGGAACTATCATCCTGCCCTTTGAGTCAATTGTATGAAAATGTTCACCTATAAACACATTTCCACCCCTTCTTTGGGAAACCCCTCCACTGCGCACCACTTTTTACCACGTTATAATTAATTCTATCATAAATGTTAAATTCCTTCTATTAAATAGAAATATTTTTCATACGAAAATACATAGAAAAGAAATACTATAATTTCACATCTACCCATTGGTAAATCTCATATACAACCCTTTTATTTTTAATACTTGCCCCTCCACCTATGTTGTTTTTATTATAAATTTAGGTATTTAGTCTCCCCTTTAGTTTATATATGAAAAAATCTCATCCACTTCCCTCCCCCATGAAAATCCCTAGCTTTCAGCTTTTTTTTCTATAGGGTGGAGTAAAGTGGATAGAATAATAAAAAAAAAGCCCTTAAGATTTATTCTTAAAGACTTTGTAATTTATATAACCAATTTTCTATAATATAAAACTATCATTTCATCTAAATCTGTACTGGCTTTGTAAATTTCGTCATAACTTGACCTATTTTTAATCAAATTATACAATTTACATCTTAAATTCTCAATATCACGCTTTGACATTATATTTCCTCCCTGATTTCAACAGAAATTTTGTGGTTTTTTCGTGATAAAAATAGCACAGAAACATGATATTACAAATTACATATAATGTCAATTCGATTCAAGAATTTTCTGCCATTTTTTTCATCTTTCTTTTATATCATATCATTATATTTCTTTTTTCTTACTAGATAAACTACTACAGCAGACAGTACTATTGCCCCAATACTTATTAATTGAGCCACTCTCATACCTGCAAACATTAGGCTATCAGTCCTTAAGCCCTCTATAAAAAATCTTGCTACAGAATACAACATTAGATAGAAAAGAAATAATTCTCCGTCGAATTTTTTCCTTTTGTCATACCAAAGTAATACTCCAAAGACCATGAAGTTCCATAGGGATTCATATAAAAAGGTTGGGTGAACTTTTACTCCATCTACTATTATTCCCCAGGGTAAATCTGTAGGTCCACCATGGGCTTCCTGGTTTATAAAATTCCCCCATCTTCCTATGGCTTGGCCTAAAATCAAACTTGGTGCACATATGTCAGCCATCTTAGGAAAGGAAATATTTTTACTTTTACAATATAAATATGCAACCAATGCTCCTCCTATCACACCTCCGTGTATGGCAAGGCCACCCTGTCTTACATTTATTATCTTGTAAAAATCCCCTGCATAATATTCCCAATTAAATAATACATAATAGGCTCTTGCACCTACTATAGAGGCAGGCACTGCAAATAACAACATGTCTAATATATTTTCTTCATTAATACCAACTCTTTTAGCACGCCTAATAGCTATAAGTGTTCCTAAAAGTATTCCTGAAGCTATTAAAATACCATACCATCTAATACCTATGCCGAATGCATAAAAAGCTACTGGATCCATAACTGTCACCCCTTGCATTAAAATTTGGTTGTCAGAAATTCTGACAACCATCTACTTAATTATAATCAATAGTATCCATATTTACAAATTTACTTTGGACTAACTATAGATAAAGCACTAGTCTCTTCTTTTATATGATTTTTAAATCTTTTATTAACATAATTAAAATCCATACTCTCTAATACTTCCATATAATCAAACATATTTATATTCTTAAACTTATAAGCAATAAATGTAGTAGCTATATTATCTACAGAATTGTATGAACTTAGATGCTTTCCTAACAACTTCTTCTTAACCCTTTCAAAGCTCTTCTCACAAAGACCTTCTGCCTTCACTTTTTTCACATACTCCATAATTTTATCCCTAACTAATTTAGGATCCTTTGATTCTCCACCAACCATAGAGTGTCCATAATCAATATCTCCTGTGTAATCTGCTTCAAAGGAATCATTAATAAGTCCCTCTTCGTATAATTTAGAATAAAGCTTAGAACTTTTTCCAAATAGCATATCTAATAATATCTTTGTACTTATTTCCTTTTTTAAAAGTTCCTTTCCATCTTTGCCCACATCCCAATCTTTAAAGCATACATTAAAAAGTGGAATAGATACATCTAATTTTTCTTCTATAATTTCCTTAACTACACTATTTGGTTCATTAGGATAAATCCTCTTTATGTCTCCTAAAGTATGATCTTCCTTTAGATTATCCTCTATAGTTTTAAATACTTTGTCTTCTTCAAGGTCTCCCACTACAAAGACAACCATGTTATTTAAATTATAAAAGGTATTATAACACTTATATAAGTCTTCTTTAGTTATTTTAGTAATACTCTCCACAGTACCTGCTATATCAATTTTTACTGGATGATTATGGTACATGGCACGTAGAGCATTGAAAAATACTTTCCAACCAGGATTATCATCATACATACGTATCTCTTGAGATATGATTCCCTTTTCCTTCTCCACATTTTCATCTGTAAAATATGGACTTTGAACGAAGTTCATAAGAAGTTCTAAATTTTCATAAAATCTATCTGTGCATGAAAATAAATAACAAGTTGAAGTAAAGTTTGTATAGGCATTCACATTTGAACCTAATTCCGAAAACTTATCAAATATACTTCCTTCCTTTTCTTCAAAGAGTTTGTGCTCAAGAAAATGGGCTATACCATCAGGCACATGGGTCTCTTTTCCTTCTCCTGGAATTATGAAATTACTATCATTAGATCCGTACTTAGTAGCAAAGATGGCATACTGCTTACTATATCCCATCTTTGGCATATAATAAACTTCAAGTCCACAGTCTAACTTTTTATAGGACATACTCTCTTTTAATATGGAACTTTGTATTATTTTATTCTCCATTATTTTTCCTCCCCTTTGTTTTTAAGGAAGTATATAGTATCTAGTTGAATTTTACTTGCTACTTCAATTATTTCTTCCTTACTTACCCTTCTTATTTTTTCTATGATTTCTTCAATAGAATCGTTAGTTTTACTTATACTTTGAGTATAATAAAAATCAGAAAGCATTCCAGCACTATCAGTCATAGATCTAACAGAAGTAATGATTGAATTCTTAGCACTTATAATGTCATCCTCATTAAAATCTCCCTTTTTCATACTGTCTATTTGCTCACCTATTACTTCTATGGCCCTTTCGTATTTATCAAACTCAATGCCAGACCCTATAAACATTAAGGATTTGAACTTTTCTATTCTAGAGAAAACATAATAACAAAGACTCTCTTTTTCACGTACATTTTTAAATAACTTAGAGTTTACTCCTCCACCTAATATGGATG
Organism: Anaeromicrobium sp.; assembly: GCF_025210435.1. Lineage (GTDB taxonomy): Bacteria > Bacillota > Clostridia > Peptostreptococcales > Thermotaleaceae > Anaeromicrobium. The sequence goes on along the minus strand of NZ_JAOART010000072.1, from coordinate 38,539 downwards.
AATAAACTACTAAAGGATTATATAACTTATCTTCATAGGCCACATTTGTTTTATAACCTAAAGTTAGTTTTCCCTGATTTATATCCATTTCATCTGTAACTACTTGTACCTCTTCTCTAGCTCCACTTATTTTTTCCCTTTTTACAGGAACCACACTATCTACATTAAATTTCAAATTTTCTTCTATAATCTTTTCAATTTCATCTTTTTTAACATTACCTACTACACATAGGTCTATTTCAGAAGATTTTATTATATCCTCATAGTGACTATAAAGTTCCTCAGGTGTGATCTTATTCACATCCTCAACACTTCCATACTCACTAAGGGCAAAGGGTTCTCCCTTACACATTTCTTCTATGCACCTATCATAAGCATATCTCATCTTATCATTTTTTTGAGCTTCAATACGCTCTATTAAATTTTTCTTCTCCTGTTTCACATATTCCTCATTAAATTTGTTATTCTCTACCAATGGATTATTAATAAAGTCATTTAATATGCTAAGTCCCTTTTTAAATACATGATCATCCTTAACATACATATCATTCACCATTTGAAAAGCAATTCTAATGATATTTTTCTCACCCTTTTTAGCCGTATCCCATACAAAGGCTGCCCCATATAAATTTTCAAGTTCTTCTGACAATACCTTTGTATTAGGATAGTTTTTACTACCCCTACCTAATACCATGGTAAGTAAGGCATTTTTACTCACCTCATCTTGTCTCAAGGGTCTTTTTAGAAAAACATTTATTAGATTAGTTTTGAATTTCTTAGTTTTAATAATATGTAAATTTACATTTTTACTCATGGTGCTTTTGTATAAATTTGGCAAACATACCCCTCCTCAATAAGTCCTACTATACAGTATTATATTTAAAATTTACCATCATATCCATATATATGAATATTTTAATGTTTCTAGTTCCATTTTTCAACATTAATTGACCTAATTTTAAATTCTATGGCTTCTATTAACAGATCATCTTCTCCCCAACCCTTAATATACAAGGATTCAATCTCTTCCATATTATTGGCATGATTAATAATTTTATGAACTATATACTGATTATTAATAGTATCTACAATATCTCCAGTATTTACAATAAATATTTTTTCTATTCCATATTGCTGAAGTTGAATTAACAATTTTTCCATATGTTGCCCATTTGGATAATCAAAACCATATAAAATTTTTCGTTCATCATAACCAAGATTCACTAATCCCTTTTTTATTTTCTTCACCAAGGCCCCTTCTTCTTTTATACTTCTATGTTCCACATATTTATTCTCTAGATTTTTAGAAGCCTCTCCTAATAAAATTATTCCTATTTTATTTTTATCTAATCCCTCTTGCCTATTATTAATACTTCTAATAATACTTAAAACTACATTTTTACTAGAGTAAAGAGGTTTAGCAAACTTAAATTCACAATCCTTATAATAGGCCTCTTTCATGGATATGTTATTAATTGTATTGTAATAGACCTTTGACTCTGTTAGTGCTATAGGAACTACTATTATTCTTTTATAATTATTTTTAAATATTTTCTTATTAATTAACTCTTCATAATAGGGTGTATTTTTAGAGTAACCTAAAAACACATCATATCCTTTCCCTAATCTGTTAACTAATTTTAAATATATATTATTACAAATCTGTTCATAATTGCTATTTCCCATACGTTCATATATTCTCTTTCTCTTATATAATTTAAAAGGTGTGGTAAGTATAGGTTTAAATCTTTTATCTCCTTTTATATTTTTTAAAAGTATGGGCAAATTATATTTTTTAGGCTCTCCCTCAAAAACTAATAATACGGCAGTCTTTTCCTTATATTTAAATGTAGCTCTTATAGTCTCTCCTCCACTATCATATGCTAAACGAAAGGAACAATAGCTAGTAATAATAAAACCACAACTAATACAAACTATCATGCATATAAGTTTTTTCATCTTAATTTTTCCCATATTTTTTACTAATAAAAACAAGTTTATAGTAAAAAAAATAATAAAATATCTTTCAACAATTCCAAAGGATTCCATAAGTCCTACTATAACTATTCCAAGGACAAAGGATAAAATATATTTAACCATACTACACCCCCTACTATATTTATATTTAAATTATTGTTTTCATATGCCTTAGGCATATTCAAAAATAAATTAGTCATTTCACTGGTTATTTAAATCATTTTCTTCGTTATAGAATCGCTTACATATGTTTAATATGCTCCCTCACCATTCCTTGAAAATCCTCCAAATTCCTCAGGAAATTAACTAATTTATTTTTTTCATATGCCTTATAGTTGTTGAACTAGTTTTTTATATGGGTTATAATCTAATTTGTATGAATATGTCGTAGAACGAATTTGAAAGGAAGATAAATAGAATGAAATTAGGTATAGTTGGTTTACCAAACGTAGGTAAAAGTACATTATTTAACGCAGTAACTAAGGCAGGAGCAGAATCTGCAAATTATCCATTTTGTACGATAGATCCTAATGTGGGAGTTGTTTCAGTTCCTGATGAAAGACTAGAGGTACTTAGAAAAATATACGATTCTAAAAAATTAGTTCCTACTGCAATTGAATTTTATGATATTGCAGGACTTGTAAAGGGAGCTTCTAAGGGTGAAGGTCTTGGAAACAAGTTTTTATCTCACATTAGAGAGGTTGAAGCTATAGTACATGTAGTAAGATGTTTTGAAGATCCAAACGTAGTACACGTGGATGGTTCTGTAGGACCTCTTAGAGATATTGAAACTATCAACCTTGAATTAATATTCTCAGATATTGAGATTATAGATAGAAGACTTATGAAAGCTAAAAAACTTTTAAAGTCAGATAAGTCATTAAAGGCTGAAGTTGAATTATTAGAAAGAGTTAAAGAAGTATTAGAAAATGGACAATCAGCTCGTGTTCTTGATCTAACAGATGATGAAAAGGAAATGGTTAGGGGATTTAATCTTCTATCATATAAACCTATCATCTACGTTTCTAACGTATCTGAAGATGATTTAATCTCAGGTGAAGAAAATCACATGGTTAAAGAGGTTAAAGAACATGCTAAAACTGAAGATGCAGAAGTAGTTATAGTATGTGCTAAAATAGAGGAAGAGATTTCTCAACTTGAAGATGATGAAAAGGCTGAGTTCTTAGAGGAACTAGGATTATCAGAGTCAGGACTAGATAGACTTATACAGGCTGGATACAGATTATTAGGACTTATGAGTTTCTTAACTGCTGGACCTCAAGAGGTCCGTGCTTGGACTATCAAAATAGGAACTAAGGCTCCTGGGGCAGCAGGAAAGATTCACACTGATATGGAAAGAGGATTTATCCGTGCAGAAACTATCGCCTTTGATGATCTAGTAGGATCTGGTTCTATGGCAGCTGCTAAGGAAAAGGGATTAGTTAGACTTGAAGGTAAGGATTATATAGTTAAAGATGGAGATGTAATTATCTTTAGATTTAACGTGTAGATAAAAGAGTATTGACTAAAGTTTTACCATGAGCAGATAAAAAACACCTCTGATATTTCATTTGGAGGTGTCTTTTATTTAAGTAATAGATTTGATTTTATATAATTCTATGATAATCCACTTTAAATATATCTAAGATCAAAGGAATAAGGAGTGACATCATGACTATAACAGAAAAGAAAGGCATACTAAGAATAGCTCTTTACGCTGGAGAAATAATGCTTAAAAATGGAGCAGAAATATATAGGGTTGAAGATACTATAATCAGAATATGTACATCAAAAAATATAAAGCATGTAAATGCTTTTGTGACACCTACAGGAATATTTGTATCAGATGATAGGATGGATGGTATAAGTTTTATCAAAAGAATTAAAAATCGAACACTAAACCTTCATAAGGTATCTATGGTAAATGATTTTTCAAGGGATTACGTGAACTCTACTATAGGAGTGGACAAAGCCCTATCTCAATTAAAACAGATAGATAAGACAGCTAAGTATCCTCTTCTAATGAGAGTTTTCTTTACGGGGGTTATAGGTGGTTTCTTTTCACTTATATTTGGTGGTGAATTTCTAGATTTTGTATCTGCATTTATAATATCCATGATATCTATATACATGGCAGATCAAATAGATAAGATAAGTGATACTTCTTTTTTATCCACAATCCTAGCATCCTCTACCATAGGCCTACTTGGCATAATATTTACTTTCATTGGAATAGGGAAAAGTTTAGATATGATAATAGTTGGGTCCATTATGCCCCTAGTTCCTGGAGTATCCTTTACAAATGGTCTTAGGGACTTTATATCGGGGGATTTACTAGGAGGTCTTGCAAAAATATTTGAGGCCATATTCACAGCCATATGTATAGCCGTTGGAATAGGTATAGTATTCCAACTATGGGTTCACTGGTTTGGAGGTGCATTCTAATGAGTTTATATCTTCACTTTATTTACTCTTTTTTAGCAACAATGGGATTTTGTATATTTTTTAATGTTCCTAAAAAAGATATTTTATACGGATCTATTACGGGAAGTATTGGTTGGACATTATACACCTATTTAAATGGTATAACTAATTCAGCTTCCTTATCAAGCTTTATAGGAGCCACTGTAATAGGTCTATTAGGAGAAATATTTGCAAGAACAAACAAAAAGCCTGTCACCGTATTTATAATCCCAGGTATTGTTCCTCTAGTTCCAGGTTATGGTATGTACTTGACCATGCTAGATATTATAAACAATGATTTTTACAGTGCTGCCAAAACTGGCAGTGATACCATATTTGTGGCTGGTTCCATAGCAATAGGGGTAGTACTAGTTTCATCTACTTCAAAACTATTTAAGAAAATCCGTCTAATTTCTAAAATCCCTTTGCTGAAAAATAAATAGTGGCTACCTTAGTGAATTATTCATAATATAAAATAGGTCATAGCATAGCTATGACCTATTTTATATTATGAATCTATTCTATCAATTAATTCATGATTTTTTTAATAATTTTCTTAGCCGTTTCTATCTTACCTTCAAATATCTAGATAAATACTAACACCTCTAACATTTGACATAAAGCCATGGATTACTTCTATTTTACAATATTATTTTCAACTAATGTGGATTCCAACGACAATAACATTTCTTCCGAACCCTCTCCATCAACCGCAATTGAAAACTCACTATTTTGTTTAATACCCAAAGCCATAATTGACATAATGGACTTCAAGTTTCCTTCTTTTTCAGCAAACTTGATTTTCACATCTCCTTTGTATGACATTACCTTTTGTGACAATATTGATGCAGGTCTTGCATGTATACCCGCAGGATCTATAACTCGAAAACTCTTAACTACCATTTTATTTTCCCCCCAATGTCTTTTTTACTAATTTTATAACGGCTTCATTTGTATCTTTCATGAGTGCCTCACTTGCCAATGTTTCCATCTCAGTCTTTGTTAGGCCTTTAATAATATCCCTTGCTGGTAAAATACTCGATGCACTCATGGAAAATTCATCCAATCCCAATCCTAAAAGTAACGGAATGGCAATCTCATCTCCTGCCATCTCACCACACATACCAACCCACTTGCCTTCACTATGTGCTGCATCAATCACAAGTTTAATTAATCTCAGTAATGATGGATTATACGGCTGATAGAGGTATGATACCCTTTCATTCATTCTATCCGCTGCAAAGGTATACTGAATCAAATCATTTGTGCCAATTGAGAAAAAATCTACTTTTTTAGCGAATTGATCAGCTAGTAGTGCCACTGCAGGTATTTCCACCATAATCCCTACTTCCAAATTCTCACTCACATTTTGTCCTTCAGAAATGAGTTCGGCCTTTGCTTCTTCTAAAATACGCTCTGCCTGCCTAAAGTCTTCTAATGTTGCAATCATCGGAAACATGATCTTAAGATTGCCAAAGTTACTTGCTCTTAGAAGAGCTCTTAGTTGGGTCTTAAACATCTCTTTCTTTTCGAAACAAAGTCTCACTGCTCTGTGACCCAAGAAAGGATTTAATTCATGGGGCATATCCATATACTTCAGTTCCTTATCTCCACCAATATCCAATGTCCTAATTACAACAGGTTTAGGATTCAACCCTTCAAGAACTGACTTGTAGGCTTCGAACTGCTTCTCTTCTGTGGGAAAATCATCTGAATCCATGTACAAAAATTCTGTTCTGTAAAGTCCCACACCCTCACCGCCGTTATTCATTACCCCTTCAAGGTCCTTGGGAGATCCAATATTGGCAGCCAGTTCCACATGGTGTCCACAGGCTGTTACTGTGGCCTCCTCCTTCAACATGGCCCATGTTCTCTTTTGATCTTCATATGATTTTGCTTTTCTTTTATATTCATCAATTAGATCTTTACTCGGGTTGATTTCAACAATCCCTGATAATCCATCTAGTATTACTATATCACCATGATTTACATCATCCATGATAGTCTTTGTTCCTACAATGGCTGGAATTTCCAATGTTCTTGCCATAATAGCACTATGGGAGGTTCTTCCCCCTATATTAGTGATAAAACCCTCAACTAAATCCTTATCCAATTGAGCTGTATCCGATGGTGTCAAATCTTGCGCAACCACAATAACAGGTTCATTGATTTGTTTAAAATCTACCAGTTCAACCCCCAAGATATGTGCCAGTACCCTTTCTGATACATCTCTGATATCTGATGCTCTTTCTTTCATATAAGCATCGTCCATCATGTCAAATATCATTGCAAACTGTTCGGATACGGCTTTAAATGCTGCTGCAGGATTCAGATGCTCAGATTCAATTTTTTGAACCGTTTGGCTGTATAGTTCAGGATCCTTAAGAATCTGAATATGGGCATTAAAAATCATACCATGATCCTCATCAATTCTTCTGATTGTTTCATCCCTTATGATTACCAGCTCCTGTTCGCTTTTAGCAATAGCTTTTTTAAGCAATCCAAAGGCTTCTTCCTTATTCTCTGTCTTTTTATCTGTTATAACCATTTCTTTTTTTTCATATTTGAAAACCTTACCAAAGGCAATCCCACTAGAAGCTGCTATGCCTTTAAGACTCATATTATCACACCCTTACACTACTCTTTTAAAAAAGGGTACGCTGGGAAGCATACCCTTAATGCTTTATTTTTTTGCTCTTAGATACTAAATATACTCAATATGTCATCAACTGAAGATGCATCAAATATTGCCTTGTTTTTAACTTCATCAGATAAAACACCCACAAGTGCTTGAAGCATCTGTAAATGCGAATCCGAATCGACACATGATAAAGTTATTAACAAACTCGCTTTATAATTTTCATCTTTATCTTCAGTAAAATATACTGGTTCATTTAATTTAAGAACACTAAAAGCCATTTTATTAGCTCCAGCTTCAGGTCTTGCATGAGGTAAAGCAACCATAGGCGCTATGACTATATATGGCCCGTGTTCTGTAACAGAGTTAATCATCGATTCAATATAAGACTTTTCAATATCTCCATTTGCTAGCAACGGTTGCGCAGATACTTTAATCGCTTCTTGCCAACTTTCAATTTTATCTATAAGTTGAATATAATTTTTACTCAATTTAAATCCATTAATCATAATTTCCCAACTTTCTATACTGTTATTTCATAAACTGCATATTCACCTATTTGTCTGTTAGCAGCTAGGATTACATCTTTATCTTCTAGATTTATAACTGAAATATTACTTGGACCACCTGTATTATCAATTACTGTTTCAACAAATTTTCCTTTATCATAGGTGAATAACACAAGATCCATGGTTCCTTTTCTACCACCTATGATAAAACTTGGTTTTCCTGCTATAATGCCTCCCCAAACCACATGGCCAAATTCAAAATCCCTCTCATAGACCACTTGCCATTGATTATCTATTTCTTTATAAATTTTACCTTTATCGCCATGGAATAGTTCAATTGTAGCAATTTCTGTATTACCATCACCATCAATGTCACAAAGTGCACAATCTGATACCTCATGATCAAATAATTGTTCTATAATCCATTCATCGGTTTTCTTTTCTGGAGGATAGGCAATAAATATACCTTCAACACCTGTTATAAAAAAAGCTCTTTTGCCCTTCCAATTTCCAGCACAAAATCCATGGTTCTTTGTAATGCCATCATAAACTGTGGTAAGTTCAAAGGCCTTTGTTAAATCATCGTGAAATTTACCAGTCACTATGCGACCTGGATCCGACCAGTCTTCTTTAAATGCCTTTGAATTACAAAGCATACCACCGATCAAATGTAATTCATCATCAATCATGAATAAGTCAAATCTATGAAGATATGGAATCCTCATTATTGGTGTTACTGTCCAATTATTATCTTTATCTAAAATGGCATGAACAATTTCACATTCAGCTGAATTAAAAGTTGGCAAAAATTTCTGTGTGGCAATAAACTCGTTTTTCCTACCAGGTACTGGAATAATATTCATTGTACCCCCTGGTGCATCCCAAATCACAGTTTCTTCCAATGTATTCGCTTTGATTGCCCTACATTCTGATGCACCTTCAGATGCTACAATATAATGCAACTCATCATTAATCTCCATTATACAAGTTGCATAAACTCGCTCTAATTCTCCTAATTTTTTTTTCTTTATCTTCATTAAATCTTCCCCCGTTGCATAATCTATCTCAAAGTTTCAAATTTTAATATTTTTCTTTCTCATGTAACTCAAGGACTTTCCTAATCGTTTCTTCGTCTGTTACTAGTGTTTGTAAAAGGCCACCTCTTAAAGCAGCAAGTATAGGTCTACTTTTTCGCTTTCCTGAAGCTATAGCAAAGATATTTTGTTTATGAATATTTTCAACACTCATTCCTATAACACTATCATTGATTTCACACTCAATAAACTTTCCATTTTTATCAAAGAAACGGGCTAATATAAAGCCCACTCCTCCACTTTTTTTGACTGAATCCTTAATATCTTCACCTAGATAATTGCTCCATAGAACTTGAAGGTTATCATTATCCATAGTACCAATACTCGTTAAAATCAAATCACATTCATTTGCTTTTTCAAGAGCATTTTTAACGATAGGTGTATTTATAATTGTGGCTCTTGCATCAGGTTCAAATATACATACAGGTGCAGGTAAAGGGTACAGTATTGCATTTAATTTATTGCAAATTTTCCTACCAACGCTATTGGAATCTAATTGGTTCATATCATAACTAATGGCACCAAATAGTTCTATTACCCTTATATTATTGTAGTAATGATTAACTAGATATTTGGCTGTCATACCCAAATGACGTCCCCAAGAGATGCCTAATGTCAAATCGTCTCTAAGATAATTAGTTAACTCTAACGAGGCAACCTTACATACTTCTTTTAAAGTTTTCATTTCATTCTTTAAGGTTTTCGTTATAATTACAGTCTCCACATCAAAATTACTCTTAATTTTCGCTTCCAACATATCAAACGCTTCACTATCATAATTGATTTTAATATCTACTATTTTCTTTTTTCTTGCCTTTTTCAATAATCTAGAAACCTTTGATCTCGATATTAACTTTTCCTTTGCTATTTGACTTTGAGTCATATCTTCTAGGTAATACATAACGGCAATATCAAGTATCAATTGATGTTCTTCACAATCCATTAACTCACCTCTTTTGGGATTAACTTTTATTCCATTGCCTCAATCAGTTTTTCTTTTAATTCATCCTCAGAAAGTATATTGACAAGACCAATTACCTTTGGACCAATTACATTGTCAAATTCTTTCAAAAACATTTTTGAAATAACTATGAAATCAAATTTACTCGCTTCTGATTTTGCTTGTCCTATGCTAGAATGAGTGATATCACAAGGTATATTCATATCTGCAAATACTTTTTGAACTTTCATTTTAACAATTAAACTTGACCCTACTCCATTACCACACGCTACTAATATTTTTTTCATAATTACCCTCCAATTTTTCTATATTATTAATCCTTTATTCTTAAATACCTTAAATCTATAGCAAAGATTTAAATGGTAAATCTGGTTCAGTACCAAAGGCATCTTCAAAGCCTCTTCTATACATGTATTCCATATCATCTTTATCATTAGGCCAAGTGAATTTACCTCCAACCTGCCAAATATATGGTTTAAATCCATATTTCAAACGATCTTTTTTCATATGCCACAAAGTAGTGATTTCTTTTGGATCAGCCATAAAATTCGTCCAAAGGTCATGATGAATAGGAATAACTACTTTTGTATTCAAACATTCAGCCATTCTCAAAATACCTTCAGCAGTCATTTTGTCTGTCATTCCTCTAGGGTTTTCTCCAAAGGATCCTAAGGCAACATCAATTTTATAATCATTTCCATGTTTTGCATAATAATTTGAGTAATGGGAATCACCACTATGATATAAACTACCTCCAGGGGTTTTAAACAAGTAGTTTAACGCCTTCTCATCCATATCTAATGGCATCTTGTCTTTTAAAACAACGCCCTTTGGTGCTGTTACTAATTCAGTTCTGTCAAATGAATCCAGAGCAACAATTTCAATGTCTTTCACTTTATAAGTCTCACCTGGCAACAAAGTGACTAATCTAGCTTCTGGTACTCCCCATTCTCTCCAAAGATCTGTACAAGCTTTTGGACCAATGAATTTCACAGAATCATCCGTATTTTGACAAACAGCAGCTGCAACATTCTCATCAATATGATCTTTGTGGTCATGAGTAGCCAAAACCGCATCGATTTCCTTTATTTTAAAAGGATCAATAACAACAGGTATATTCCTTAAATTTGGTTGTATTTCCAATGCACCAATCATTCTACGATGTTGATGATGTGGTGGCATTGGCGGTTTATTCTTAGTTGTTTTTCCTGTTTTCACCCATAGATCCACTAATACATTGCAGTTGCCTTCACTTTTCAACCATATGCCTGTACATCCCAACCACCACATGGAAAATGTTCCCGGTTGAACAACAGTGTTTTCAATTTCTTCATTAAGCCATGTTCCCCATTCTGGGAAAGTACTCAATATCCAACTTTCTCTTGTAATCTCATTTATAACACTCATTATTATGCCTTCCTTCTATTAAAAATATGATATTTGCAAATAGCTTATTGATCTCTCATTGTCGTAAAATAAGTTTCTTTATATCTTCTATATTGTAACTGGGGAATAACTAATAATATTGGAATTAATCCTATTGGTACAATAATTCCTAAATAACTAGATAATACAGTTGTACCTGCAAAGAATGTAGCCCAATCCATCATACCCATCCAACCAATAACCTCAGGTGGACCAACTAGGTATTGTAATACCCACGCAGAACCAAATACTTGAATCAAACCACAAATGAAAGGAATAATTGCAGCCGCTCTTCTACCACCTGCTTTATTAGCATATACCGCTAATGTTCCGTTATCAAAGAATAGACAAATAAAACCTGCGATTAGTAGAATTGGTGAACCTATTGCTACTAGCATTAAGATACCAATCAACTGCCCAAAGAATCCAAAGATAAAACCATACATTGGTCCTTGTGGGGAGAATCCAAATACAACTGGACAATCCACAGCTGGTACAGCTCCTTTTAAAAGCTTATTTGAAATTCCATGGAATGAATTAGTTAATTCCGTAACAAACAACCTTACCCCTGTTAAAACTATTGTGATGTATACTGCAAAATATGCACAGGTTTCCCAAATGTATGTTGCGAAAAAATACTTATCTCTATTGTAATCAAAAGATTCCGCACCAATAAATACCATAATTGACCCAACAAACATAGTCATAATCAATGCATTAGCCACTATATTGTCATTAAAAATAGATAAGAATCCAGGTGCATTAATTGTATTAACATCACTATCCGAATTACCTATTTTCTTTGATAGATGATATGTTAAAAATGTTGTAAACATCTGTTGATGCCCTACTGTAAAGCCAGAACCCTCCGATACCTCTTGAGTAGGTTCAATTATTAAATTAGACCCAACTGACCAATACGTACCTAAAAATAGACCAACTGCAACTGTCAAAGCTGTAGATACTGGTTCGCCTGTTGTCCCTTCAATTACCCAATAAAGAGCCCATAAGAGAACTGCTGATTGCTGATACATAATGTGACCAGTAATAAATAATGCTCTAATCTTTGTCTGTTTTCTAAATGCTACTAAAATAATGTTCCATATAAAAGCTATTAACATAACATATCCAACAAACGATAATGAATTACTTGTATTCAAAAACTCTGTTGCAGACGTTTGCCCGAAGTATGGATCAATAACAAATGCATCAATCCCATATTTAGCCGATAAATTTGTAATAATTGGTCTAAAAGTCCTTACAAGACCGCCTGTCCCTACTTGAAGAATTTTAAATCCTACAAATGTTTTAATGAAACCCTGTAAAGCCTCGTACCATTTTTTCCCTAATAATAAATAACCAATGAAAACTATACTTCCTAAAAGTAAAGGTGCTTGACCTAAAAACTTATTGATAAAAATCATAAATCCAGAAATAATTACATCCATGATAAGTCTCCTCTCAAAATTAGGTTATTAATAGACGTCTATCTATAAACCAATCATATCACATGATCGATTTTTTTCCCATAATCTCGACTTTTCTCGCACATATGTGCAGTTTTTTTTCATAAAAGGAGTTTGACTTTGATAAAGAGAATTAGTTATGATAAAGAATTTCAAGGAAATATTATAAAATTTCATTTAAGGGTGTTTTTACCATGCTAAATATGCTAAAAATCCCTTACATAATCACTTGTAAGGGATTTTTTTATACTATCTCTTTCTTCTTCGCTTTGTAGTCATTTTTTCTTCATAAGCTGCTAAATGTCCATCTAAACTCCATATTCTTATGAATCCTATAGCAGGTACAGATTCCTTATATTTATTATATGCTGATACAATAGATAAATCACCAATTCCAGTTCCCTTCATGGCCATATCAGGAAAATTCTTTGAAAAATATAATAAATCGTCTCTAGTAATTTCACCTTCATAATAATCCCAAGGAGCAACTCCATTAGCCATATCTTTTAGCATTTGTGCCATAGCTTTTCCTTTAGATCTTCTTATATTGCCGTCACGAATATGTGCTATATGATTACCCGTTTCTATAATAGTAGCTAAAGGTAAAAGAAGTGTATCTGTTTGGCTATTTTTGAGCCCCTCATATTCTTTTAATACTACTTCTCTATGGGAATTCCTATTTGGAATATCTAGTATATTTACTAAAACAGAGGTATCTATAAAATGTACATTCATATTTATTCCTCCATCCAAGCATATTGATTTTTTCGTATTTTCTTATTGATTATTGCTTTGTGAACTTCATTTTTTTCTAATAAGTCTCCTAATTTTCCCTTTGCCATTAATTGAGGATATTTATTTATATCTACTAAAGAAACAAATTTACTACTTCCTGATGAAAGATTTCTATAACATATAACAACGCCTAGTAAATTTTCCTTATTTACTGCGTTAAGTAAAGCTGTATTATGGGTAGTTATCAATGTATCTATATTTCTTTCATGGGATACGGTGGATATAATATCTATAAGTTTAGATGCTCGACTCGGATGAATACCATTATTTACTTCTTCAATAATAATCATAGACCTCTCTTCTCCTTGAAGTAATGCTCCTACTATTGATAACGCCCTTAATGTTCCATAACTTAATTTTTCAGCTTCAATATCATATTTATTTTTTCCAACTTTTTCTTCAACCTTAAACATTACATCCCCAATTGATGTTATATCAAAAGAAATATCTATAAACTCACTTTCTGGCAAAGACCTCATTATATCTAATATTTTTTCTTTTTTTTCCTTCTCTTTGCATAGGTGATTCAAAACAGATGGCAAATTAGAACCATCAGGCTTCATTTCAACATCATTTATTCTTGAATATACTTCAATCCTAGCTGGTTCTGGATCAAAGAACAATATATTTCTCAACCTTTTAATAACATGACCAATCTCTGAAACAATAGTTTTCTCCATTTGACCGTTTAAAGGTATTTTAGTTGATAACTGACTAATTACAGAAGAAAAACCCATACACTCAATAATTGGATTTGGTCCTCTCTTCCCGTTATCATATTCAGCTCTTATAACACCCACATACTCTGTAATATTCTTTGTATTAAATATATTTTTCTTCCTAGTCTCTTTTTCAGTATAAGAAATCCTGTCTAGTCTTTCTTCCTTAACATAAATTTTTTCATCTACTTTAATCTTTACTTTGTACTCTAAATCAGTATTTTCATCATATCCTACAATACACCCTAACACAAAATAATTAGAATTGAGTCTTGGGCAAGCTTCACTCCCCCCTCTAATCCACCCTTTAGAGTTTTTCGTTCCGTCTAATATATCCGAAATATCCCTGCCCGTTACAAGCTCTGACAGTATTTTAATCCCCTCTATAGCATTAGTTTTACCACCCGCATTAGCTCCAACCATAATTGTTAGTTGTTCCATATCCAATGTGGCCTGAGCAAAGCTTTTGAAATTTTCAAAGATAAAACTCTTAATCAACCAAAACACCTTCCTTTAGAAGTTATACTTTCCTTTTTTCTCAAGTACTACTGCTTTATATTCTATAATATACCTAAATCCTTCAATATTTATTGTTAAAGATTTCAATGAAAAACCCATACTTCTATTTAATTTTACCATAAAAATATCATTCCCTAAATAAAGTATTATTCAGTTTTAATACTTATAAAATTAGGGATGAAATTATCTCCATCCCTAATTTATTAAAAACTATATTTTTTCATATTCTTATTACACAGATTCAATAAAATCATTAAAATCATCAACTTTCTTAAATTTCACCGTATTTCCTAATGCTTCAAAATGCTTTTCTCCACATCGAATTTTAGCATCCTCACTAGGACGTAATGCTTCCCATAAAATATTAGCTTTTGTTTCTAATACAAAGTATAGTTTTTCTTCTTCATCTTTATCAACTAAAACTGCCCAATCTGGATTGTATGTACCCAGCGGTGTGTCTATTTTAAACCAATCAGGTAATTTAGCATACACTTTGATACTTTCATTATCTTCAAATCTTTGTGCAAAATTCTTTTCATTCGTTGAATCATAAACTACATATTTATATACAGATTTTTCACTTTCAATCATATTATCATTCAAATAACCTTTCAACTCTCTATCCTCAAATAATTCTTGAGAGTAATATTCTTCACCTCCAATTTTCTCATATTTAATTCCATCAACAATTAGATGTCTCATTTTATTCTTAATAATAAAACTTACTTCATCCATAAATTTTTGTGGATTATTCTTAAAATCTTGTAATCTATCTGATTTTTTTAGTATCTTAACTAATGTTTTTCTTGTTAAATTTGTTTCATTTTGAAGATATGTAAGTATATCAGGAAGTGTATAGTCATGACCATAATAAACTGATGCTTCTCTTACTACTTCTTTTGTTTCTATCCCAGCTGCAGATATTTTTTGTAGTCCTTTCTCATATATTAATTTTGCTTTATCTACTCTAAGATTTCTTTTTATTTCATCTGAACATTTTTCTATTAGATTATCTGTATCAAATTCAACTGAATAAGTAGTCTTATATTTTATCTTATCCCATAATTTTTTAAAATCTTCTCCTAAAAATATACCTTTGTTAAGTTCTATTTCTTCCCTTTTATCAGCATCTTTTATATTTAGATTTCCAGCTACCTTTTTCAATATACTAACTATCTTATCTTTTGATTCTTTAAATTCTTCAGCTACCTCTACCTTGTTATCCTTTAAATCTCTTTTTAAACCATCAGTAACTTTTCCGTCTTTATCTATATATCCTTTATCTTTTAAATCATTCCATATAGCTTCTGAAGATTTCTGTCCTAGATATTCATAATTACCATCTTCTTTTTTACGTGCAATATTAGCAAAAGTATGTTTTTCAATAACTCCAAATTTGATATCCTCTTCTTCTGCTATTTCTTTCTGAAGAGCTTTTGCAAAATCTTCATAGGACTCATTAGCCATGACTGTTAATGTGTTTATTTCATGACCATATTTTCTTTCTCCATTTTGGTCAACTGCTAATCTAAGTCCACGACCTATCTCTTGTCTCTTCTTCATCTCTGACTTTGTTTCATTAAGAGTACATATTTGGAATACATTTGGATTATCCCATCCTTCTTTAAGAGCAGAGTGCGAGAATATAAATTTTAGTTTTGAAGTAAAACTTAGCAGCTTCTCTTTATCTTTCATAATTAAACTATATACGTCCTCATCAGCAAGAGTATTCCCTTTAGTATCTTTTAATTTTCCCTTTTTATCTTTTGCAAAATATCCATCGTGTACAGCTTCTACTTCTGTTTCTATATCTATATCTACATCTTTAAATAATGTGTTGTATTTAGGTTTTCTTATAAGATTTTTATACTCTTCTTCAAACATAAGAGCATATTTGCCCTTTTGTCGATTTCCTTCTTCATCATAATATCTGTAATTAGCAACTTTATCTATAAAGAACAGACTTAATACTTTGATTCCTTCTTTTTTTAATTTTAATTCCTTATTAAGATGTTCTTCTATTGTTTTTCTTATCTGCATTCTTTTTATTTCATCGTTATCAACATTACCAATAGATTGTCCCAACCTTATAATATCAGGTTTACTTGTAAAATCTATATATTCAGAGCCTTTTTCACAGTATATGTCATTAATTATATAGCCACTATATATTTCTCTTCCCCCTGATACATCAAACAAATCATCACCTTGCTTGACTGTCTTTTGTACTCTTGTTGTTTTACCATTTTTGAAAACATCTAATTCAACTTTTGCTTTTATAGGACTTTTTTTATTGTCCACACTAATTAGTTTGATATAGGCTTTATTATGATTGTCCTTCACACTAATATGAGCAACTTCTATTTGTTTTACTAACTTTCTCTCATAAGCATCCACAGAATCCAATTTATACATAAGATTCATCTTTTCTTTATGCGTAGCAGAGTATCTAAGTGTACAAAGGGGATTTAATGAAGCAATGGCCTGTTTTGATTTTGGTGTAGTATCAACACTTTGAGGCTCATCAATAATAACAATAGGATTAGTTTCTTGGATATATTCTATTGGTTTGTACCCACTTAGTCTATCGTTAGTCCTATGAATAATATTTGCTTTACTCTCCTTTGTAGGGTCTGTGAAACTCTTTCTAAATGCATCAATATTTATTATCATAATTTGGATATTGTCACTTGTGGCAAAGTTTCTTACCTGATCTAACTTTTGTGAATCATATGCAAAATAATCATAAATCACATTGTCATATAAGGATTTAAAATGTTCTTCGGTAATCTGTAAACTCTTATGTGTCCCTTCTTTTATAGCTATAGAAGGTACAACTATGATAAACTTTGTAAATCCGTACTTTTTATTAAATTCAAATATAGTCTTCAAGTATACATAGGTCTTACCTGTACCTGTTTCCATCTCGACACAAAAGTGGTAATCACTTTCTTTTAACTTTTTAGTTTGTTCTAATCCATTAATCAGTTGTATTTCTTTAATATTATAAAGAATTTCATCATTGGTAATATCTAATTTATTTCCTATACCCAAATCGTACTTATTATTATCTTGAATAAGATTACCATAATCATCATAATATATTTGGTCAGGATTACCTCTTTTTACTGGAGCTACAGAAAAGTTTGACCGCTTTATGGATTGTCCTTCAAATATATTGACTATTGCATCTACCGCTTCACTCTGATAATCTAAATGTTCAAATTTTAATTTCATTCATCACCCCCCCCTTTACTAAATACTTTTTACATCCTCTATTCCGTATCTCTTTAATATCTGCATTGCATTTGTCTTCACTGAATCATTCTTGAATCCTGTATCTTTAAATACAACTCTCATTATCTCTGTATCACAATCCTCTTTGAACTTACCTATCTCTTCTACAACTTCTAAAGTTATATCATTATCTAAGCAAATCACTAATGCTCCATATCCAAATGAATATACTGTTTTATCAGCTAACTTCATTTCTTCAACAGGTAATGTTAAATCAAGTCCATATTTTAATAAAATTTCATACAATACATCTTCTTGGCGTCTATCACTTTTGATATTATTAACCATTTTCTCTATTCCTGTTTCTAAACTATCGAAGTTCACATCCCACGTTTTTATGTTTGAAGTATCTAATCTAAATACTTTAAAACCAATATCTAGATTCTCAATTCCTTCTTTATCCTTATTCTCTTCTAATATTTTTTCTCCCGCTTTTCTAATTCTCTCTTTCCCAATTTCAGTAATTAGATGCGGCTTATTGCAAGAATCTAGATATTCACAAGCATTTTTTTGTATTAAATTCTTAGGCTCTATTATTTGTGGTAACTGAATTAAAATATATTTTACGTTAGATTTACTTATTAAATTATATTCTTGTATAGCATGAGCAACTGTACCCGAGCCCGAAAAGAAATCTAACACAATATCATTCTTTTGTATATTAAATCCAAGTAATTTGCTTATTAGTGCTACAGGTTTTGGTGTGTCAAATATATTAGATTTAAATAATTCTAATAGTTCATTACTTCCGTCACTATTTGTTCCCTCACTATCCCAAATAGAATCCTCAAAGAAAATTGAACGTGGCTTTTTCCCTTGTGGCAGTCTCTGCTTGAACTGAATTGACCATTTATCTCTAATTTTTACAAATCTTACTTCTTCTTTGCTCAAATCATCTATAAATCTACTTTGTGAACGTAACCAGCTTATAGGATTATTATTTTCATCATACTCCAGTATAGTTCCATCTGGACATGTTATTGGATAATATTGTTTACCTGACTTACGTCTAAATGTATCCCAAAAGAATTTTCCATTCTCATCCTCTTCTTTGTATCTTTTTAAATATTCTGGTTTATAAGGTTCAAATAAATCATGTAGTTTGGTTTCATTCTTTGCATACATAACTATATATTCATGTTCTACAGCAACATGTTTTGCATCATTACCTCCACCTTTTTTCTTTTGCCATACAAAATCTGCTACATGATTGTATTCTCCGAATATCTCATCACATATTTTAACTAAATTGCTTAACTCTATTTCATCAATTGAAATAAATATTATTCCATCCTCTTTTAATAAATTTTTAGCTACCTTTAATCTAGGATACATCATATTGAGCCAATCTGTATGATATCTTCCACTTGTGTCTGAATTTGTACCTAATTTTCTTCCTTCCTCATCTACTTGACCTGTAAGTTCTAAATAATTTTGTAAATTGTCCCTAAAGTTATCAGGATAAACAAAGTCTTTTCCTGTATTATATGGGGGGTCAATATATATCATTTTAACTTTCTTATAGTAAGATTTCTGTAGTAACTTCAATACCTCAAGATTATCCCCCTCTATATAAAAATTCTGTGTCTTATCCCAATACTTACTCTCTTCTTTCACTGGTCTTAACGTTCCTATAGAAGGTTCTTGAGCTAATCTTATAGCTTTTGATTTACCATTCCAATTAAAGCTATATCTTTCATTTTTATCCTCTATATATTTTCCCAATACTTCCTTTAATCTATCAAAATCAACCTTGTCTTCACAAAACACCTCTGGAAATATATCTTTCAATTTATCAATATTGTCCTTAACAACATCTAAACTCTTTCCATCCATTCTCTCCACCTTAGCTCTCCCTTTCTATTTCAACTTTTCTATTAAAATTTTCCTTTGTTCTTTAAGCTGTTTAATTTTCATATTTAATTCCACTCTTTTATTAAATCCTACTTCTTTTTTCATCTTATTTCTCAAATCAATAATTTCCTTATCAGTCTCTTCTATTTCATCAGATATTTTCTTAATATCTCTAGCCTTTTCCTCACTAACTACTTCATATTTTTCTCCATATTTAGTTACATTAAGTAAATTCATTCTATTGATGATATCCATATATAGGTTATAAAAATTGGTGAATGATAAACTATTAAGATTTAAACTCTGTAAAAACTTTTCTTCATCATCTGATGGGCTAGACAAATCAACCAAATCTGTATAAAAATATTCTTCTACTGTGTTTTTACTTTCATCTGCCTTATTAACTCTTTTTAAAGCAGCACTTATCAAGATTTTGTCCTCTCTATTAAATATTAAAATTAATGGGTAAGGTATTGTCTTTTGAATAATTTCACATATCTTTTTTATCCTTTTATATGAAATTACATCTACCTTAATAATGGCTATTTCTTCATATTCCTTATCCCCATCAACATATGGCTGAATATTTATTGTATCTGATTTTAATGAAAATAACCATTCAATACTCTTTATTTCTTCTGTAAATATTTCTTTATCTTTTTTATTAAAACTAGCATTCTCATAAAAGACTTTTTTAAATATTTTCTTGCCTACTCTACACTTAGCAGGAATATTAAGCTCTTTAATAAATTTATCAAACATTTTATCCCCCTATTTTATAATCAAGAATGATACTAACTCAAAATCTTCTAGCCCCTTTATCGACTCTTGTAATAAAGTTGTTCCCCCTTTAGTAAACAAACTTTGAATCCCTTTTTCTTCTTTTTTACCAATTACACTATTGATAGCTTCTTCTAATAATTCAGTATAATAATTCATGTTCTTCCCATCATTTGTCTCCTTATTGAAAGTGTCTACTAAGTCACTTAATATTTGATTTTTACCAGAACATAATTTTTTATAAAAATCTAATATTTTCTTTGTATGAAGATAGTTATATCTTACTGTTCCATCTTCATAAACATAAACCATGTAATATGGATATAAGGCATTATTTTCTTCTACCTTAACCACTTTACTAACTTGTTTTAAACAAAAGATTATTCCTGGTTTTATTTGGTCTTTTAAAGACTCATCTTCTATTTCAGATATAGCATACATCCCAAAGTGAGCTTTTTCTAAACTATCTTCATTTTCTTTCATATACTCCATCAGGTCCATTTTAAAGTCATTCATAGTTAAATCTGTAATAGAAATTCCACCAGACATCTCCTCAATATCCACTACTTCATCTTGAAGTTGCTTTAACTGTTTTTTACGATATTCAAGGTCATTCATCTTTTTCTTTTCACTTTGTTCAATAATATTTTCTTCTCCTGTTGCTGATACGTCTAAGAGCACCATTCTACCACTTACTCTAGCTTCTAGGTTAATATATTCATCAAGCTCCATATTAGGCCAAAAGTTTACAAGCTGTATAACATCATTTTTAGAACCTAATCTGTCTATACGGCCAAATCTTTGTATAATACGTACTGGATTCCAATGAATATCATAATTAATTAGATAATCACAATCTTGTAGATTCTGTCCCTCGGAAATACAATCTGTAGCAATTAGTATATCTATCTCATCTGTCTCATGATTGTTGACTTTATCTCTTTCTTTTGAAACAGGTGAGAAGTTAGTCAATATTGTATTTAGGTCCTTCTTTATTCCAATCATTGTTGTCTGGTTATTTCCACTTCCCGTTACTAAGGCACAATTAACATCAAAATATTCCTTTGACCATTTTGATATTTCTTCATAAAGATAATTAGCTGTATCTGCAAACGCTGTGAATACTATGATTTTTTTATTAGAATTGTTAATTGGATTTTCTATTTTATTTTGAATAATATTCTTTAATATTTTTAATTTAGCATCTCGTGTAGAGTTAATTTTAGCCGTTTCTATCAAAAGGTCTTCTAGCTTCTCTTTATCATCTTCTAAATCTTGTTTCCATTTAATAAGGTCAATATCTTGTAAAAGTACCTTTACCTTATTACCAATCAATAAATCTTCTAATAAATCATCATCTAACTGAATATCGTTTATATTTAAACTTGCATCAAAATGAAATTGTTTATTGTGAATTTTTTCAACTAATCTATCAATTTGTTTTAATAGCTTGGCTATAGTCATGCCGAATGAATTAATTGAACTCTCCATTCTTTTTAAAAGATTAACCCTCATTAAATTAATTAAACTTTGCTCTCTATCTGTTTGTTTGAATACAGATGTGCCACCTCTAACTGATACATCATACTTTTTACTATACTCTGCTCTTTTCTCTCTCTTCACATACTTCAGTGGAGAGTAAGCACTAAGATTAAGTCTTTTTATATTTTTATTAATATCTTTTAATGGTGGAAACTCATCTTTTAAATCAATATCTGCTTTAATATTTTCTGGTTTTAATCTTTCTGGAAATTTCCCTATATCTTTCATATCATAATACTTTTCTATATGCTTTCTTGAGCGAGCGATAGTAACTATATCGAGAAGTTTAAAGTAGTCATAACGCATCATTTCCAGGAATTTGTCCAAATTTCTTTCATTATCAGGTAAATCTATCCATCTATTAAAGAGAGTTTGAGCTTTTCTCAATGTTTTTTCAATACTATCAATTCCTTCATCTTCAAATGCACTATCAATACCTTCAGTTATGAATGCTACTTGATTCTTAAGGTCATTCATTCGATTATTAACTGGAGTTGCTGAAAGCATAAGTACTTTTGTCTTCACACCTTTTTTTATAACTTCATTCATTAATCTAGAATATCTAGTCTCCCTGTCTTTTCTGGCATCATTATTCCTAAAGTTATGTGATTCATCTATTACTATTAGGTCATAATTGCTCCAATTAATAGTTTCTAAATTAATTTCTCCTGATTTACCTTTTTCTCTACTTAAATCCGTGTGATTAAGTACATCATAATTAAATCTATCATCAACCAAAATGTTTCTTTTATCATTTACAGTATATATGGTCCAGTTATCTCTTAATTTTTTAGGACATAATACTAAAACCCTATAATTTCTTAATTCATAATATTTTATAATAGCTAATGCCTCAAAGGTTTTACCTAAACCAACACTATCTGCTATGATACAGCCATTATATTTTTCTAGTTTATCAACAGCCCCTATTACACCATCCTTTTGAAACTTATATAACTTATTCCATATGCTTGTATCTTTAAATCCTGTTTTAGTTTTTACAATATTATCTTCATTCAGCTCATCTAAGTAATCATTAAATATATTATAAAGAGTTATAAAATAAATAAATTCAGGAGTGTTCTCTTTATATATTGTCTCCATTTGTTGAAGTACTTCTTGTTTTACATCTTCTACAAGAGATTCGTTGTTCCATATATCATCAAACCATGAAAGCATTTGATTTGTTGCCGTTTTCCCTTTAATACAAGTATTAATATCCATTCTAGTGGAATTAGTGAATCCTAGTCCAGCAGTAGTAAAATCCGAACTTCCTTGTATTACCAATCCATCTTCTCTATTATTTATATGAAATAATTTTGTATGAGCAGAATTAGGATTAATAAGTGACTTTATCTGTGCTTTTTCCTTTAGCCAGTTGGCACACTCTTTTGCTACCCTACTCTGATTTAATTTATTTCTAATTTTTATCTCAAATTCATTATTTGAAAGTTGCTTTTCACGATGATTTTTATTAATATAAAATTCTCTTTTTTCTTCCTTTTGCTGTTTTGTAAAGGTTGGCTCTACAAATAACAATCTCATGTCCTCTATTCTACTTAATTCTTTTCTTAATTCCCTGAAAGCATATATTGTGAAATATGCTGATACTACTGATAATTTTGACCCCTTTCTTAAATTCTCTTTTAATACATCTCCAACTTTACCAAGTGCTTTATTGTCCAATATTCTTGGTTGGTCCATAGTATCCCCCTCTTCCCGTAATTGCTATTTGTTAATCTTTTTAAATTTTATCTAGCAACTCTAGTCTTCGCTTTTCGTATCTTTATTGTAATACTTTTGTATATTGGCCATCCTTAAAAGCCTTATCTTCATTGATTACTATTGCTTTGTGTACATGCTCAATCAAAGAGGTTTCATCAATTTTATTTTCCCAATAACTATCTATAAGGTTTTTAATAGCTTGAGATAATTCTAACTGACTTTTACAAAATAATCTTATTTTCAACAGTAATCCCTCCTCTTTTGTATTAAAATTGTATTAACATGTAGTTTAATTATATTCTTTTGAGTAAGTTTTTTCAATTCATAAGCATAGTTAGCCTATGGTGAATAAAATATACTATGAAATTACAATATCCATATAATGATTTTTATTTTAAAGTAAAGTTTGATATCTAGATATTTTTACTTACTTTCAATAAAATCAATAAGTACAATCACAATAATACCCAACTCTTTAATACTATAACTATATAGGTTTATGAACTCTAAGCTTTCCCCATACAGTAACTCGCCTATAGCTTATTTCCATTTGCCAAATCTATATAAATTATTACTTAGGTTATCATAAGGAGGTTACAAGGTGTATAACGTGTTTATTGAATCAGATATGCCAAATGAAGAAAATGATTATAGTATATCAAAAGCTAAAATTATAGAAGAAGATACAGTGAAAAAGGATGAAGTTCATGTAGAGGACATGTGTAAAACAGAAAAATCACCTAAATATTTAAGTGACTCCTGTGAGCTAGGGCCATTGACCTCTCTTCAAAATAGCCAAAAGGCATACAAAATCCGTGAAGATGCGGCCACTTTCCAAAGGGATCTACCTATTCCAAATCATCCTTGTAATGGAGATTCAGAACTATACCCTAATAAAATTGCCAATTACTCTAAGGCTCTGCCCCACAATGAACTAGGTGAAGTTTCCATGAGTGCCTATAATATATGGATTAAGGCTCTAACAACGGGTAATCCTCAAATGTTTGAACACATACCTTTAGGTGGTGTTCGTAAATTTGTGAATCCTCAAGGTTCCTATGCCTTTGACTTAGAAGGCCCTAATTCACATCATTTAACAATGGCTGTGCCACCTAATTTTAGTAGTCCATGGATGGCCAGTGAAATGGGTGAAGATTATTGGAGAGCATTAACTCGTCATATACCCTTTGCAGAATATGATACTAATGGCTTAATCAAAGAGGCTGCCAATGATATGTCCAATTTTTCAGATTACCATGGGCCCAAGGATTGTGGTATGGTTACTCCACAAACATTATTTCGTGGTAATACTCCAGGAGATTTAGTTGGTCCCTTTATTTCTCAATTTTTATCCATAGATGTTCCCTTTGGACCTAAAAAACTTAAACAACAATATACCACAGCCTTACCTAAAAAAGATTATATGACTTCCTATGATGAATGGTTAAACATTCAAAATGGAGAAACCCCTTCTAATCCAATTGAGTTAGACCCTAAACCACGTTATATTCGAAGTGGTAGGGATTTGGGAGAGTGGGTTCATGGAGATTTTACGTACCAAAGTGTACTAAATGCTTGTTTGATCTTATTAGGCTTTGGAGAAAGGGCCCTATGTGAAGAAAATCCTTATTTATGTTCAAAAACTCAGGTTGGCTTTGTAACCTTTGGTGCTGCATATATTTTAGATTTCGTTGGAAAGTCAGCAAGGATAGCCCTTGAAGCCGCTTGGTTTCAAAAGTTTTTAGTTCATCGTCGATTGCGTCCTGAAGAATTTGGAGGTCGTGTCCATAATAATTTGATAGGTAAGACTAATTATCCTATTAATTCCGAATTACTAAACTCTAAGGCTATTCCTAAAGTTTTTCATAAATATGGAACCTATTTACTTCCTATGGCCTATCCAGAAGGCTGTCCTACCCATACATCCTATCCAGCTGGTCATGCTTCTATTGTAGGAGCAGGTGTTACTATGTTAAAGGCCTTCTTTAATGAAGATTTTATTATACCTAATCCAGTTGTGGCTAGTGCTGATGGTTTATCATTGCTTCCATATTTAGGTGAGCCCTTGAGTATAGGTGGTGAACTTAACAAACTTGCTTCTAATATTTCCCTTGGTCGTGATACGGCTGGTGTTCACTGGCGTTCAGATGGAATTGAAGGTATGAAGTTAGGAGAAGCGGTGGCCATTGGTATCCTTCACGATTTTAAGAAGACCTATAATGAAGATTTCAAAGGATTTTGTCTTACAAAATTTGATGGAACTAGGATAATAATTTAAATATTAAATACCGAGGGTAAAATCCTCGGTATTTCTTCTTATATAATTAATATAATAAATTTTTATTGAACTTCTTCAACTTTCACATTATAGCTTTTTCCATTGATCTTTAGAACATATTCATTAGACTTTATGATCTTAATAGACAAAGATTCCTTTTTAATAAGATCTATCTTTTCTTCTTCTTCCCTCAAAATCCCTTGAGCTTCTTCCACACTAACTTCTTCAAATCTTATTTTATCTCCAGGCTTACCTTGGGCAATCTTATAAAGATCAGCACTAATCACATTGGCTATCTTCGTATATCCACCAGTAGTTTGCCTATCTGCCATCATAATAATAGGTTTCCCATGGCCTGGTACTTGAATGGCTCCAAATCCAATTCCATCAGAAATAATATCCGCACCATCCATGTGTTCAATCTCTCCTCCCTGGAGTCTAATTCCCATTCTGTCACATTCATTGGTTATGGTATATTCACTAGATAAAAAGGTGTCTATTCCTTTATTTGTAAAGTGATCTTCCTGTGGCCCTAATACCACACGTACATGTAACTGCCCCTTATATTTAGGGATATATTTCTCAGGTATGAATTTCTTTTTAAAGTTATTCCCTATTGATGGAACATTTAATATATCTCCAGTTTTTAATTGCCTTCCTTCATATCCGCCAATCTTTCCCTTTAAATAGGTTGATTTACTTCTCATAATAACTGGTATATCTATTCCACTAGAAAATGCAATATAACTTCTACATCCACCTTTTATTTCTCCAAAGGACAACAAATCTCCCCTATTAACTTTTATACTTGTCCACATGGAAACTTCCCTACCATTAATTTTAGGAGATAAATTTCCTCCCGTAATGGAAATGGTCTCTACACTTTCAAATTCTATTTGTGGACCTAACATAGTAACCTCAAGTACTGGTTCTGACTCATTATTTTCAACTAATATATTGGCCATTCTATAAGCAAATTTATCCATTACCCCTGATACAGGAACACCGAATTGCTCATATCCATATCTTCCCTTATCCTGTATTGTTGTTAAAAATCCAGGGCTTATAATCTTTATTTTTCCCATTTATATGTCCTTCCTTTCTTTAGGATATATGTTATATTCATAGGAATTATTTTTTACTTCCTTTTCTATTCTTTCATATTCCCTTTCATCAATTGGCACAAACTTAATATAATTTCCTGCCTCCAATAAAATAGGCGTATCCCTATGTACATCATATAATTTTAAGGGAGTTTTACCTATTAACTGCCATCCACCAGGGCTATCTATGGGATAAATTCCCGTTTGATCTCCAGCTATTCCTACAGTGCCTCCACTGATTTTGATTCTAGGTTTTTTTAATCTAGGAGTGGCAATTCTTTCATCCATGCCTCCCAAATAGGGAAAACCTGGAGTAAACCCTATCATATATATTAAATACTCCCTTGAAGAATGAATTCTTATTACATCATCAAAAGTAAGTCCATTATGATCTGCCACCGTATCCATATCTGGCCCATACTGCCCTCCGTATAATGTGGGAATTTCCATTACCTGAGGAGGAGGAATATGTATACTATCCAATTGGTCCTCTAGGATTTTAAGCTCCTTTAATAAGTTCTTATAATCTATTTCTAAAGGATTATAGTTTACCATGAGGGAACGATATGTGGGTATTATCTCTCCTATTCCCTTTATATTCCCTTTCCCTATTCCTATGGTCATGGCCCTTACTTTCCTATTAATCTCTTCACTTATTTCATCTCCAAATTCCATAACCAGGGCTCTATCCCCTGATACTAAATATTTTGTCTCCTCATACATGAACCGTCCCCCTAATTAATTATAAAATATTAATATATTTTCCTGAAATAGGCCCAAATAAAGCCTATTTCCACATAGTAAATCTATACCTACTACTTAATAAACTCTGAAATTGCCCTTACTTTTATATTTTCTTTCTCTAGACTTAGCCTGATTTTTTTAACGAATTCAACTGCCTGGGGGTTATCACCATGAACACATATTGACTGAGGATTAATTTCTATATCTTCACCATTTATGGCCGTAACCTTCCCTTCCTTAACCATCCTAATGACCCTATCTATGGCTAAATCCCTATCATGGATCACTGCACCTTCTAATCTTCTAGATACTAAAGTCCCATCTGGATTATATGCCCTATCTGCAAATACTTCATTACAAACCTTTAAACCAATCCTTTTCCCAGCTTTTATAATTTCACTATTTGCAAGACCCATAAGAATAATATCCTTGTCTACCTCATAAATAGCCTCACCTATTGCCATTGCCAAATCTTCTTCCTTAGCAGCCATATTATACATGGCACCATGGGGTTTTACATGCTGAATTCTTTTCCCCTTACCCATGGCAAAGGCCATAAGGGCTCCTAACTGATATTTTATGTACGCCTTTAATTCATCCGGTTGGACTACCATATTTCTTCTTCCAAATCCCATCAAATCTAAATATCCTGGATGGGCTCCTATACCAACGCCCTTTACACTAGCCATCTCTACAGTTTTCTCCATGACAATTGGATCTCCACCATGCCAACCACAAGCAATATTTGCAGATGTAACATACTTTAAAACTTCTTCATCTAATCCTATTTTATAATTACCAAAACTTTCTCCTATATCACTATTTAAATCAATTTCATACACTTATAACTCCTCCTTGACTTTTGTTTCACATATTGAACCACAGGTTCATTATATATAACCATATTACCACATATGAATTACCATTTCCAAGTGAGAATTACGCTATTTTTTATAAATTTATCAAATAAAGTTTCCTCCATACAGTAACTTGCCTACAAAGGAAAATATATTGAAAATTTTTGGAATCCTGGAACGTCACAACATCATCTACTACGTCAACATGAAACATGAACCTATATTCAATATTCATACTTTAGCATGTGACAGGTGACTTGGATGGAAAAAATTTTCAATATATTTTCCTGAAGTAGGCTCACGTAAATCAAGTTTCAACACAAAAAGAACGGCCCCTGTCCGTTCCTTTCACATTCTAAGCAAAATCATTAGACTTTTTTAATATCACAATGATCCCTAGTACTATTTTCCTTTTTCATCTTAATAAACAAAGCTCCTAAGGGTGGAATTTTCACTTCAATGGAGTATGGCTGATTGTGCCAATTTTCATCCATTGATTTAATAATTCCTTCATTCCTAACTCCCCAGCCTCCATATTCCTTCAAATCACTATTAAAAACTTCCTCATACTCTCCTTCATAGGGAACTCCTATTTTATAATCACACCTCTTTACAGGAGTAAAATTACAAACAATTATTAAAAATTCTCCCTTTTCCCTTCCCTTCCTCATAAAAGCTATAATACTTTCCTCACTATTTTGATGATCTATCCAAGAAAATCCCTCTTGTTCATGGTCAATTTCATAAAGGGCCTTTTCTTCAATATAGAACCTATTTAATTCTTTTACAAAATCTTTAAGCTTTTTATGCATAGGATAAGAAAGTAAACACCAGTCTAATTCTTTTTTATAATCCCACTCTATAAATTGTCCAAATTCTCCCCCCATGAATAATAGCTTTTTCCCTGGATGACCTATCATATAAGAATATAACAATCTCAAATTTCCAAACTTATTATTATAATCTCCAGGCATCCTATCTAAAAGTGATTTTTTCCCATGGACCACCTCATCATGGGACAAAGGAAGTATAAAATTTTCTGAAAAAGCATATACAAAGGAAAATGTTATTAAATCATGATGATATTTTCTATATATGGGGTCCATTTCCATGTACCTTAGCATGTCATTCATCCAGCCCATATTCCACTTATAATTAAATGCCAATCCTCCTAGATGGGTAGGACCTGTTACTAAGGGCCAAGCTGTTGATTCCTCAGCAATCATTAAAGCATTTGGAAAATCCTTCAAAACAGCTTCATTAAGGCTTTTTAAAAACTCTATGGCCTCAATATTTTCCTTTGTGCCATATTTATTTAATTTAAAATCCCCTTTCTCGCTTCCATGATCTAGATTAATCATATGGGATACGGCATCCACCCTAAGGCCATCTATGTGATACATATGAAATAAGAAAATTCCATTTGATATTAAAAAACTAATTACCTCTGGCTTTGTATAATCAAAGGACCCAGTACCCCATTGTATATTTTCTGCCATTAAGGGATCATCATATTCATACAGGGCATAACCATCAAATTTATATAACCCATGTTCATCCTTGCAAAAATGATAAGGTACCCAATCTAATATTACTCCTATGCCCTCCTGGTGGCATCTATCTACAAAGTACATAAAATCTTTAGGCTCTCCATATCTACTAGTTATACTATAATACCCAGTCCCTTGGTATCCCCAAGACCCATCAAAGGGATGTTCATTTAAGGGCAATATTTCTATATGAGTATAGGACATTTCCTTTACATAATCTATTATTTCCTCAGCTATTTCAGCATATCTATAAAAATCACCATTTGATTTTCTTTTCCAAGAACTTAAATGTAATTCGTATATATTCATAGGCCTCTTATGATTTAGCTCTCTATTTTTTATCCATTTCTCATCATTCCAATGGTAATCATCTAAATTCATCACTACCGATGCCGTATTTGGTCTTAATTCCGAATAAAATCCATAGGGGTCAGATTTTAACAGGACCCTACCATCCATAGTATGTATTTCATATTTATATATGTCTCCTTCATGAATTCCTCCTATGAATATATTCCATATACCCGAATCATGAACTTTTTTCATGGAAAAACCTTCTCCATTCCAATTGTTAAAATCCCCAACTACTCTTATTTCCTTAGGCCTTGGTGCCCATAGGGTAAAGCTTACTCCTTTTATGCCCCTATAGTCTACTATATGGGCACCTAAAAACTCATAGCTTTTATAATTTTTCCCTTCATAAAAAAGATGTATATCAAAGGAACTAGGAGGCAAATAGCCCCTAAAATGAGTTCCCATCTAAATCCCCCCCGTTTACTTATTCGCAAGTATATATGTTGATAAGGGCTTAACCTTCACTTGATCCACAAAGGTTTTATTTCCCTTTGAAACTCCATATTCATTAACCTCATATTCATTACCTATTACTTTCCACTGACCCTTAATTGGAAGTGTTATAGTTATTTCTTCTAAGTTTCCATTGTGTATAATAAATATATGCCTATAATCACCTTCATAGGGTGAATTTAACACATAGGCAACAGACCCCTTTGGAGAATCTATAAATGTTAAATATTTTTTTATATCTTTAGCCTCCTCTAAGGTCATGACCTTTTGATTCTTCCTTAGATTTATTAATCCCTTTATATAATTAAAAGTATCCAAATATTCAGCCTTTTTATCCCAATCTATACCATTTACCCCATCTCCAGCATTATAACTATTGTGATTTCCATATTTTGTTCTAAGGATTTCCGTTCCCCCCTGTAAAAAGGGCATACCTTGACATGTTAAAATTATGGATAGGGCCAATCTATTCATTTTAATCTTATGATCTTTAGTAGCATAAGGTTTCACCTTTTCTATTTTATCGTAGAGGGTAAGATTGTCATGGGAGCTAACATAATTTATTGTTTCATTAGGTTCCTTTGTAAAACCCCATATTTCGTCACTATAATGTATGCTTCCTACAATCCCCTTTTTAATTTCATTTTCAAGGTTCCATCCTCCACTTATGAAACCTAAACCTGTTCCATCGTTATCTCCCTTTATGCCATTCCTAAAATCATCATTAAATAGGCCAATTTCCATGCCCCTTTGGCTTCCCTTTCTAAATTGATCTTCATATTCTAAAGCTGATATTCCTCCTGTCCAAGGTTCACCATAAATTAAAATACTAGGATTTATTTTTTTTAATTCTTCTTTAATTTCCTTAACTGTGTCCTTATCATAAAGGGACATAAGATCCAATCTAAATCCATCTACCTTATATTCTTTAGCCCAAAATTTCAAAGAATCTATTATAAATTTCCTAACCATTAATTTTTCTGTGGCCATTTCATTTCCACAGCCAGAACCATTTGTGAAATTCCCATCTTTATCAGTTCTGTAATAATACTTTGGAACAAGGATATTAAAGGGTGATTTATCTAATTCATAGGTATGATTATATACCACATCCATAATAAGCCTTATGTTATTTTCATGGAGGGTCATTATCATTTTTTTTAGCTCATAGATTCTCCTTCTTCCATCATAAGAATCAGTAGAATAGGACCCTTCTGGTACATTATAAAGATGTGGATCATATCCCCAGTTGTACCCATCTTTTTTTCTTTCATCCACACTGGCAAAATCAAATATGGGTAATAAATGTATATGAGTAACTCCTAATTCCTTTAAATGATCAACCCCCGTTGCCATGCCATAAGAATTTCTAGTTCCCACTTCACATAAACTAAGGTATTTTCCTTTATTTTTCATACCTGATGATTTATGGACTGAAAAATCTCTAATATGAGTTTCATATATTATACACTGGCATGATTTTATGACCTTTGGAATTTTATGCTCCTTCCATCCCTCTGGATTTAATGAGTTAAAATCTACAATCATTCCCCTTTCACCATTAGCAGTAGCTCCTTTAGTATATGGGTCCGTGACCCTTTCACCATCTTTTAGAATATAGTTGTAATACTTATTTCTATGATTCCCATCTAACTTTAGATGCCATATACCCTTTTCTCCCTTTTTCATAGGATGTATACTACCCTTGGTTTCACTATAATTATTATAAACAATAACCCTAATATTATCTTGAGTTGGAGCCCATACCTTAAACATGGTATAATTCTCACAACAAGTGGCCCCTAAATCATTCCCCCCATAGGCATATTTATCTAAATCTAGCATATTAAGATTCCTTCCTTAATTTTTTAATCTTTTTCCCCTCATCAACCCACATAAAGCAAGTTTATATATCAGAAATCTATAAATTATATTTTATAATATAATTCCTTATACTTATTAGCTGAATTATTCCAACTATACTCTTGATTCATGGCATTTTCTACAATTTTTCCCCATACTTCTTTATTTTCATAAAATTTCAAAGCCCTTCTTATTGTATACAACATATCATGGGCATTATAGTTAGTAAAACTAAAACCATTCCCTTCTTTCGTATCTTCCCTAAAGGATTTAATAGTATCATTTAACCCACCTGTTTCCCTCACCATTGGTATAGTTCCATATCTTAGAGCTATGAGTTGACCAAGTCCGCAAGGTTCAAATAGGGATGGCATCAAAAACATATCTGAAGCTGCATACATTTTATGGGCTAATTCCTCATTAAAAAGAATATTTGCAGATAGTTTTTTAGGATACCTATATTCAAATTCCTTTAATTTATACTCATATTCTTCCTGGCCCGTACCTAATATGACCAGTTGCACATCTTCACATAATAATTCCTCTAAGACATGTAACACTAAATCTAGCCCCTTCATATTTGCCAGTCTACAAACCATTGATATGATAGGAACATCCTTTCTCACAGGTAGATTCAATTGTTCTTGAAGTCTAATTTTATTTTCTTCCTTTTTTTCTATAGAATTAAAATCATATTTTTCAAATATATTTTCATCATTATTGGGATTATAAATTTCATAATCAATTCCATTTACTATGCCATACAAATCATCTTCCCTATATCTTAAAAGTCCATCCAACCTTTCTCCAAAGAAAGGATCTTTTATTTCATTAGAGTAGGTTTCACTTACTGTAGTAACTAAATCAGAATATTTAATACCTCCTTTCATAAAATTTATTCCTCCATAGAATTCAAGACCATCTTCATCATAATATTCCATTCCAAGTCCTAATACGTCTTCTAACATTTCCTTTGGAAATACACCTTGATATTTTAGATTGTGTATGGTAAAAATAGTTTTTATATGATTGTATTTACCATATTTTTTATAATGATCCTTTAACAATAGGGGTATGATCCCTGTGTGCCAATCGTTACAATGTATAATATCTGGTATGAAACCTATTTTTTCCATGGATTCAATTACAGCTTTACAAAAATAAGAAAACCTTTCTCCATCGTCATAGTGGCCATATATGCCATCCCTTTTGAAATAATCCTCATTATCTATAAAATAAAAGGGAACTCCTTCATATTCTAAATAATCTACTCCAGCATATTGTCTTCTCCAGGAAAGGGGAACTTGAAAACTAGTTATATGCTCCATCTTATCTTTAAATTCATCCTTTATTTCCTTGTATTTTGGAACTATTACCCTTATATCCACATCCATATTTTTAAGGGCCTTAGGAAGTGAGAAAGCCACATCTGCCAGGCCTCCAGTTTTTATAAAGGGTACTGCTTCTGAAGCAACATAAAGTATTTTTAACATTGGTTTTATCCTCCTATTAATTATTAAATCCTTATTCCTTTCTTTATAACTAATGGATTTTTTCTATCTCCACCAAGTATTTTGTTTTCAGTTATGTGCACATACTTATCTAATATGGCGTTTTTTATATGGGATCCGTCCTCTATTATGCTTTTTTGCATAATAATACTATCCTTCACAACAGCACCTTTTTTAATCTTTACTCCCCTACCAACTATACAATTTTCAAGGGTACCTTCTATAATACAACCATTTGCAACTAAAGAATTCTTAACATGGGAATCCTGTGTATATTTGGCCGGCGGTTCATCCTTTGTCTTTGTATATATTAGCCCTTCTTTGTGAAATAGCTCCTTTGATACATTCATATTTAAAATATCCATACTAGTTTCATAATAATTCTCAATGGAATTAATACATGCCAAATATCCTTCGTATGGATACCCATTTACATTTAAAGTATCTACTCTTTTAAATATGGCTTGCTTTATATATTCACTATCACCTAATGTTAAACTGTCTTCAATAATATTTAAAAATAATTCCTTTTTCATTAGGTACATTTCCATAGATATGTTATATTCCCTTCTGTTACCTGCATTGTTACCTATACTCATAACCCTTCCCTTTTC
This sequence comes from Anaeromicrobium sp., assembly GCF_025210435.1. GTDB lineage: Bacteria > Bacillota > Clostridia > Peptostreptococcales > Thermotaleaceae > Anaeromicrobium. The sequence goes on along the minus strand of NZ_JAOART010000072.1, from coordinate 3,448 downwards.
ATCAAGGTTTAAAATATTTCTACCTAAAAATCTTTTATCCTTATTAGTCATTTTTTTATAAATAATAGTTATATGAGCTGAGCTCTCCTTGTGATATTTAAAGGCTTCTCTAAAATCCATATTACATATCATATAGCTTTTTGATAAAAGTACATATTCTTGATTGCTATATTTAATATAATCTAAATGATTTTTGAAATTCTCCAAATCACCCCTATGGGTAATAACATTATTCACATTAAAAACAGGATTCAAAACAAATAATCCATCATTTTTCCTATCTAAATCCCAGGGTTTTCCAGTACCTATATGATCCATTAGAGAACGACTTTTCCCCCTAGTAAATATGGATATATTATGTATTCCTGCGTTAATCATATTTGATAATGTAAAATCTATAACCCTATACCTGCCCCCTATGGGAACAGTAGCTATGGGTCTGTTATAAGTTATGTCTTTAATTTCTTCTTCATTTTCGCTTAGATTAATTATTCCCATTAAATCTTTCATCCTATTTCCCCCTTAAACCCATTTGTGTAAAATTTTATTTTTTATCTATTACCTTAACAACATCTGAATTCTTATCCCCAATCTTCCTTCCAGTTTTTATAACTACATCTTCCATAACTATGGCCTTTTCAATGATTGCATGGTCTTCTATCCTAGCACCAGGCATAATTATTGAATCTATTACCCTTGCATTTTTTCCTACATATGCTCCTGTAAAAAGTACGGAACTTTTAACTTTACCATGGACTATACAGCCTTCATTTAGCAGTGAATTTTCAACCTGTCCACTGGTACTTACATGATGAGGTTGAGTATGGGGGTTAACAGAATAAATCTTCCATTTTCGGTCATATAAGTTAAGCTTGTTATCATCCTTTAATAGATCCATATTAGCTTCCCAAAAGCTTTCTATTGTTCCAACATCCTTCCAATAACCATTGAAATTGTATGTATAAACCTTAAGTCCCCTCTCTACCATTTTAGGAATTATATTTTTTCCAAAGTCATTTTTAGAATGTTCATCCTTCTCATCCTCTATTAAATATTTCTTTAAGATCTTCCAATTGAATATATATATTCCCATTGAAGCTAGGTTGCTCTTGGCATTTTCAGGTTTTTCTTCAAATTCGTAAATTCTACCCTTCTCATCCACATTCATTATTCCAAATCTATAGGTCTCTTCCCAGGGAACTTCTATAACGGATATGGTGGCTTCTGCACCCTTTTTTTTATGATATTTGAGCATCTTTGAATAGTCCATCTTATAAATATGATCTCCTGATAAAACGAGAACATATTCTGGATCATAGGAATCAATAAAATCCATATTTTCGTATATGGCATTTGCTGTTCCCTTATACCATCTTACTCCATCTCGTGCCACATAGGGAGGTAATACACTTACACCTCCATGTATTCTGTCAAGATCCCAGGGACTGCCATTGCCTATATGACCATTAAGTTCAAAGGGCTCATATTGGGTAAGAACTCCAACAGCCTCCATATGTGAATTTGAACAATTGCTCAAAGTAAAATCAATGATTCTGTATTTACCTCCAAAGGCCACAGCTGGCTTTGCAATGTTTTTTGTCATTTCTTTTAATCTAGAGCCTTGTCCCCCTGCCAAAACCATTGCAACTACTTCCTTTTTTTGTCTCAACACCTTTGTACCTCCTTTATGTATCTCAACATTTTATCTAAATATAAAACATTACTTACTCAACATTATATTAAGGTCCACCCTGTAATATTCTAAGTTTTTTTATTTCTAACAAAAACTTTCTCCATAATTGTTATATCATTTGATAATACTGATTATATGAAATATAATGAATTTACAGAAAAATATCTATTTAAAATATAAATAGGAGGGACCTTAGGTGAAGGATGAACATAACAAAGGAAAAATTCAACTATGGACTAGGCAGCATAAAGAAATCTTAAATGACTTGAAAAAACAGGGCCTATATCGTGTTAAAGAAGAATATATAAAAGAAAAATTTGATACTATTTCTCCCTTTTATCTTAATGCTTATAAATGGTATACCCAAGGAGCATCAAAGATAGTTCCTTTGCCGAAAGGTTGCCATTATCCCATCTGGTCATCTACTACAGAAAATATGATGCTCCAACCTACAGAAGATACGGTAGTTCTTCATTTAGAAGTTCCTGAGGAATATGTAGTCATTACGGATCAAGAAAAATGGGGATATGTTATAAATTATTGGTATGTGCCACTAGATAGGGAGGATGAAAAAAAGCATAATAAAGAACTTAAAAAATACGGTGTTAAGGATGAATCTGCATTAATTATGAGTAGCAAGGGAAACTTTTACCCTTTACTTAGGGACAAGATTAAAAAAAGTTGGGATAGATTATTTGATCATAACATTAGGTTATGTGACCTTACTCAAGCTACCCTGTGGGAGATAAAAAAAGAGTGGATAATAGATATTATTCAATACGAGGAAGATTAAACTATAGGAGGATAAAACCATGAGTAACGATGTGATTAGGTTGTGGACTTGTCAAAATAAAATAGTCCTAGATACTATAATGAATGAGGGTATATATCATGTAAAAAAAGAATACATAACTAATAAATACGAAAAAGTTTCAAAAATTTTTCTCACTGCCTATAACTGGTTTGTAATAAATGCTCAATCTATACTCCCTCCTCCTAAGGGAGCAGAATTTCCCATTTGGACATGGTCAGACCCAAAATATGTGGGTCATTTTCAAGACTCAGTTGTTTTAGTCTTAGAAATAAAGAGGGATGAAGCCATACTATTTGATAGTGGAAAATGGAATAAAATATTAAATCTTTCCTATATACCTAAGGATGAAGATGATGCAAAAAAATTTGCGGATGAATTGGCCAAATACAACATAGAAAATGATTTTGACGCCTATATGAGTAATTTTTATCCCCAGTTAAAATCAAAAATCAAAAAAAGCTGGAGTAGATTATTTGATGAAAAGATTGTAATTTCTGGAGTTAAACAGGCTGCCCTTTGGGAAATAAAAAAAGAATGGATAGTTAATATTGTAGAAAAATAAAGTATAGATCTTTCAACACTCAGCTTTATTAATACAGTAACTTACCTATAAGGATAAATATATTTGAATTTTAGGAATCTGCAGCGTCACCATATCCTAAGGGGTAGTTAACATGACACGTGAACCTAGTTTTAAAATTCACACTTTAGCATATGACAGGCTACTGACATGGATAAAAATTCAAATATATTTTCCTCAAATAGGCCCACATAAAGCAAATTTATAAATAATAAATCTATATAGATTTCGTAACACTAAGATTTCTTTATACAGTAACTTGCCTTTAAGGGAAAATATATTGAAAATCTTTGGAACCCTGGAACGTCACAACATCCTATGCTACTCCAACATGACTCATGAACCTATATACGAAGATTCA
>NZ_JAOART010000071.1 GCF_025210435.1 Anaeromicrobium sp. | reverse complement strand
CTAGTGCTTCTGAAGATTCTAATACTACCCTAGAAGATTCTTGAGTACCTTTTATTAATCCCCTAATATTTTCAATCATATGATTACAAGCATCCTCAATTTCACCAAACTCGTCATTTCTGTTAGTTTCAGCCCTAACACCTAAATTCCCTTCTGCCACTTCATTTAAAGTATTCTTTAAAGAATTAAGGGGTTTAGAAATACCATTAGCAACCAATACAGATACTCCTATGGCCAACAACTGGGACACAGCAATTGTAATTAATATAAAAGTCTTAATAGCACCCGTATCTGTTGATAATTCATCTTCATTAAGGGCACCTATAATCTTCCATCCCATTTTTTCATTAGTTGTAAAGACTGCAAACTTGTCTTCTCCTTGAAATTTATATGTAATAAAATCCCTCTTACTATTTTTTATAGTATCCCAACATTCTAGTTTAGTTGCATCATCTTTTCCTATTAATTCTTTATTTTTATGACTTATCATAGTACCATCTTTATCTGTTATATATATATATCCGTCTTTTCCTATAGTCTTGTTTGCTATATATTCAGATAAAGTTCTTAAATTTAAATCTATTCCCACAACTCCAACTACTTGATCATTCTTTACTAGGGCTTTTGTACAACTTATTATATACTCTCCCGTTATATCATCAATATATGGTTCTGTCCAAAGTATTTTCCCTTTATTACTTACGGAATCCTTATACCACTGTCTCGTCCTAGGATCAAATCCATATTCCAGTTCTACCTTTGGTTGAACATACATACTGCCATCCTCAGATGCCAAATATACATACATTAAATCTTCATCACTTTGTTTAACATTATCCAAAGCATTTCTTCCATGAATTTCATCTTCTACACTAGGATTATCTAGTAATTCATAAATTGTCTCATCATTAGCAATGATCATTACTTTACTTTCAATATTATTTAAATAATCGTTTATTTGTTCATTTGATACCTTAATAGCATCCTCAGATGACAAAATAAGATTAGTCTCTAAAACATCTTCCGTTTTATTATAGGTTAAAAACCCTAATGCCAATAAAGGTATAATAACCATAATCATGAGCACAATCATTAATGAATTCTTTACTTTTCCTCTTTTTTTCATAGGTCCTCAATCCACCTCCATAAAGTCTATTAAGTAAAGTTTATCATTTTTTCAAGGATTTTGTAAGTAATAGTGTATTTTTTTCCAATATTCTGGTTTTTTCTGCCTTTTATATTGCTATTTAAATATTGAGAAAGAGAATCCTTACAGGATCCTCTTTGTATTGGTAACTATATTTTAAATTGTTCTACCGTTTCCTCTAACTTATAGGATAGATTTTTCAGGTCCTGTGAATGAGTATATACTTGTTCCATGGAAGCTAGCTGCTCCTCCACTGTGGCAGATACCTGTTGTGTAGCCGCTGATGTTTCTTCTGCCGATGCTGATATATTTTCTATACCCTCTACTATTTGATTTTTATTTAAAATGACATAGTTACTATTCTCCTCTACATCACATATGGCCTTTGCCAATTTTTCTATGGAACCATGCATACTATTAAATATTTTACTAGTTTCACCTACTACTATATCCTGTTGCCCTATTATTTCATTTACTTTTCCCATGGCATTTACTGCATCTTCAGATTCCTTTTGAATAGATTCTATTAAAGTCCTTATTTCATTAGCAGCATGGGAAGACTCTTCTGCTAACTTTCTTACCTCTTGTGCCACTACTGAAAATCCTCTTCCGTGCTCACCAGCCCTAGCTGATTCTATGGCAGCATTTAAAGCTAGTAAATTAGTTTGTTCTGATATTTGAGATATGGTATCTATTATTACTCCTATATTTTTTGCTTTTTCGTCAACCATTCCTACTATTTCATTTACTTTCACTGAACTTTCATAGGATTCTTTAGATTTACTTGTAAGTATTTTTACTTTGCTTAATCCATCTATAGTTAATTTTTCCGTTTCATTAGATATATTTTTCATATTATTAGTTGAGTTAGCTATAGAGTCTATTTGTGTTCCTAATTCATTTACCTTAACTGCCCCATACTCTGTATTCATTGCCTGTTCACTAGAACTAAGTGCAATTCCTTCTATAGTTTTAGCAACTTCTGTTACAGCTTGTACAGATTCCTCTGTTATATCACTTAAGGATTTAGATGAATCCATTACCACATATGAAGATTCTTTCATTTCTCCTATTAAGCTTTGAATACTCTCCACCATGTGATTAAACGCTTCCTCAATTTCTCCAAATTCATCATTCTTATGGGTCTTTACTCTGGCTGTTAAATCTCCCTTGGAAATCTGTTTTAGAACAGCCTTTAAAGCATTCAATGGTTTAGAGATTCCATTTGCTATATGGAATGATATGAGTATACATACTATTAAGGCACCTATTCCAATATATATCATAAAAATTCTTATACTATTAGTACTATCTGATAGTTCCTTTTCACCTAATACTCCTACTACCTTCCATTTAGTTATGTCCACTGTTTCAAAGGTAGCAAATTTCTTTTCTCCCTTTTCTCCGTAGTCAATGAAATCACTATCATTATTCTTAATAATATTCCAAGAATTTAATTTTGTAGCTTCATCAGTCCCTACCAATTTTTCATTTCTATGGCTTATGATTATACCATTTTTATCTGTGATATATACATAACCATCCTTCCCTATGGTCTTTTTTGACAATTCCTTTGCTAATCTATTGATTTCTAAATCGATACCTATAACCCCTACTAGTTGGCCATTGTATTCTACAGCTTTTGCTGGAGTTATGACTATTTGGTCTGTAGTTGCATCAATATATGGTTCTGTCCAAATGACAGACTCTTTATTTTTCAATGCATCTTCATACCACGCTCTAGTCCTAGGGTCATATCCTGTTAAATCCTCTTCTGGATAAAGATACATATGTCCATCCTTAGTACCTAAATAAATACTAACTATGTTTTCATCATTTTCTTGCATGTTCTTTAGCATTTCCATGACTATTTCTTCATTTAGTTCTACTTTTTCCTTTTTCTCTCCTAGCTCTTTAACATATTTGTTATCTACATTTATGTTTATGATTTCTTCAATATCTAATAAGAATTTTGATATATTTTCATTTATACCTTCTATAGAGTTTTTTGAAGCTAGAACTAAATTTTCCTTTAATACTTTTTTTGACTTTCCATATGACATTACACCTAGTAACATCAACGGACATAAGGTTATTAGCATGAGCATGGCCATTAACCTATTTCTTATTTTTTTTCTTTTTTTCATATAAATCCCCCCACACACCTTACAATTTTACCATATTCTATAAAGTTATGTAATGGATCTTTTTTCATAACGTAACGAAACAAAATGACATGAAATAGTCTGTACAATACATACCTACTCCATGCCATTTAATTTTTTATTATCATATTCATATATAGATTTCGTAACACTAAGCTTTCTTTATATAGTAACTTGCCTACAAGGGAAAAAATTTTCAATATATTTTCCTGAAGTAGGCTCACATAAAACAAGCTTAGTAACTTGCCTACAAAGGAAAATATGTGAAAAATGTTTAGTGCATTTAATCTATCATATATACCTTAACCTTATAGGCTCTACCAAAGTCCCTAACTTCCTTCATTTGTTTATTGCCTATATCTCCTAAATATATGTCTATTGTGTTGCCCTTTACTCCACCACCTGTATCTCCAGCTAAATATACACCATCATATTTCTTTCTCCAATCAGATTCATTAAATATGACTAGTACCTTACTTCCAAGTGGTATTTGTCTTGAGTCTACTGCCACTACCATGGCATCTGCCCATTGTTTTCCATTCAAGTTTATTCCAGATCTTGTCATACCCCTATATTTATACCCTACAGCTTTGCCACAAGATTTTATGGATAAATCATAGGCCGTTGCCGTATAATTTTCTCCTAAAAGTCTACTATTTTCTATAATTTCTTTAAATGCATCCTTTGCTTTTACCTTCTCTCCATTAGTCACAACTAACGATTCCTTTATGTAATCTTTATGTACACTCTTAATGGATTCTTTTGATACCCAACCTTCTTCTTTATCTATTTCTATTTTGAAATAGTTTTCTTTATAATCTTTTATTTTTACCCTATCTCCCTTAGAAACACTAAGTAATACTTGTCCATCTGAAGAATTAGTATCTAATACTTGAACTTGTTCCTCTGTAATCTTTCCATGGGGATAATAGGATGTGGTTATTAAATCATCATATTTTATCCATCCTATAGGCTCATCTCCTAAAGATACATAAGCCCAATCACCTTTTTTATTTAAAACTATTATCTTACTTGAAAAACCTAGCCTACCTATCATATTAGCATTTATATCAGGTTCTTCAAGGACAAATACACTTCCTGTGTTTATAATAGCATCTTCCAGTAAAACCTCATCTTCATTTACAATAGATACATTTTCAGAGTGAACAAATCCCACTCTATCCCTATCAGTAGATACCTTATACCATTTTCCCTCTGCCTTTTCTATGTATACTTTGTCTCCTGTTTTAAGTTTTTCTACCACTTGGGACTTCATATTGGCTTTTAATCCAACTGTAGTGTCATCATCTATTACGACTCCTACTATGGTACCTTCCCCATGTGCAACTAGGGTCATACTAAAAACAATTAAAAATATTAGTGGAATAATACTCTTTAATTTTGATTTCAAGTCAATATCCTCCTTAAATAATACAGTTATCTAAATTTTATTACAACTAAAAGGTTCATGTCAAATATACCTTTTTATACAAATTACTAGTTTTTATAGGATTTTTTGGGTAAAGTATAGTTAAACCCATATTATTCATAGAAAAATTAAAACTCTTCTGCACCCTTTCAAATTTTCCATGGATAATATAGGTTAAAGGAGGAGATTTTAATGAAAGAAGTATTTATGTTTACTAGCCCAAGTTGACCTCTTTGCAAACCTGCAAAGGAAAGTCTCTTGGAAAGGGGCATTAGCTTTATTGAGAGAGATATCAGTAAAGACATGGACGCTAGACGTGAATTAATGAAAAGGAAAGTAATGGGAGTTCCAGCTTTCATAATTGATGATGAAGTAGTAGTTGGACCAGACATGGATAAAATAGAATCCCTGTTAGATTATAATGTAACACCTTGTTCAGGTTGCAATACTAAACTTAGAATTCCAAAGGATAAGGGAAAAATTGCTGTAACTTGTCCAAAGTGCAATAATAAATTTGAAACAACTACCTAGTTTTATAAAGTTAAGCTCCCTTACAGGGAGCTTATCACATTATTGCAGCCATTCATTTTAGCCATATCCATTAACTTTTTCATATATTCATCTTCTGGGGTATATGATTTTAATTTATCCCTTCTAACACCTAGGGATCTATATTTTATTAACTTATATCTTACATTTTTATCTATATTACCTATTATCCTACTAATGTTTTTAACATTATTTTCGTTGTCTAATAAATCGGGTACTATTACAGTTCTAACTTCATATATTTTTTTCTTTTCTAAAAGAATCTTTAAATTTTCCAATACGGAATCATTGGGCTTTTGGGTTAATTTAATATGTTCTTCTCTATCAAAGGATTTAACATCTAGCATAACCTTATCTATATTATCTAACAATTCCTTATCCTTCCAAATTGGTATATAACCATTAGTATCTATAAATAGAGTAAGTCCCATAGTTTTTACCCTTTTAGCCAACTCTAATATGAAATCCCTTTGTAGGGTACACTCTCCTCCAGATATGGTGATTCCAGATAAAAATGGTCTAACTTCCTCTATTTGCTCTAAAATTTCATCTACACTTAATTCCAAAGTTTTAGGAGTGCTTTTATGGATACATCCTTTAATACATTCATCACAATCTATACATTTGTTCTTATCGTACCATATTTTTTCATCTTTTTTTAAAGCTCCTACGGGGCATTTATCTATACAAGCACCACAACCTATACACAAATTTATAGTTTCTGGATTATGACAATACAAACAATGAAAATTACACCCTTGTAAAAAAACAGAAAATCTATTTCCTTCTCCATCTACAAGGCTAAAGGGGATAATTTTATTTACTAAGGCTTTCATTGTTTCTTACCCTTCTATTTAGTATACCGTGATTATCCACTGCACCCTTTCCTAGTACTACCGTATCCTTTAAAACCTGGTGACCTTTAGATAATTTCTCTATTTCTGATTTCTTAACTAAATATCCCGTTATCCTTATAAGGTCACTATCACTAGAGTAAATAGACATATATCTCATGTCACTTTTAAAGGACCCCTTTATAATATCTAATACGGATTTTAAATTATTCTTTGCCGTAGGTTCAAAGGGAAAAATATCTCCTATTCCCGACGGAAAATACTTATGAAATTTAGATGATTGTATCAAATGCTTATAAAGATCAGGTTCTTCTCCTATGGGTATTCTACACCCTGGTGATATGCCCACATCTGAATCTATTCCCACTTGAGCATGTAGTAAATGTTTCCCACCTGTACATTTGCAATAAGTGTTGTTATATTTATCTAATAATTTTTCCATGGCTTCTACTATTTTAATTCCTAAATCGTCAGCTTCTTTACAATGACCAAATCTGCCCTCTATCTTTTCTATCTCAAATAATTTATTTACACATTGGGCTAATCCTACCATTCCAAACATGCCTGTAAAAAGGTCCTTGTCTATAAAACCTTCCCTTACTAAAAAGCTACTTTCAAAGAAATTACTTTCTTCAACTAAAAATCTGATTCTTTCGTCTATATAAGAGACCATATTTTCTACCGCATCTGGTAATAGATAATTAAAAAATTGGTCCATACTTTCTGCTTTATTTACTAATCTTCCTAAATTTAATCGTACTAAGGTATAAGCTCCTCCACCTATTTTTAAACCATTGTAGCAACTAGCTATTCCATACTCTCCCAAATCATTTTTAAACATTTCATCATTGGCAAAACTAGGTTTTGCCACTACCAGGGCAGTTTTTATACTTTCTATGGCCAGTTCATCCGGTGTATCCTTTCCATATTTTAAAGTTATATTAGGAACACTGTTTTCAAGTTCTCTTTCTGCCTTTAAAATAAGTCTTGCCGCCTTTGTATCTTTAGGCCCTATGTTAGCATGACAAAAGGAATCTGTAATAGTTCTGTCTATATGGTTTAAAAATATTTTAATAGCTCTATAGGCTTCTTCTTCATCCTTTACAAAGGGGTCTAATAAATAATCTATATTTCCTATATATACGGGAAAGGAAGTAATTGATGGTATATGTTTATAAAAAATAAGTAGATTATTTACTGCCTCCCAAATATCCTTAGGAGGATTTAGTCTTAGAAACTCACTACCCTCTTTCATAAACTTTTCAAAGTTTACAACTATATACCTAGGCCTATAGGGAGCATTTCCCTCATACAAGTCGCATATTATATTTTCTTCTCTATATTTTTTCACTTCTTCACTAATATTTAAAACATCTAATGAATTTTCAGCACATCTTCCTAAACCTAATACTTTTTGCTCATAGGTCAATACTTTATCGTTTACAATATCTAAGCACATGTTAAAACCCCCAGTATAAAATACAGTTATATTATATAGATTTATTGGTTGTAAATTTGTTTTATACAGTAACTTGCCTATAAGGGAAACTATTGAAAATCTTTGGAACCCTGGAACGTCACAACATCCTATGCTACTCCGACATGACACGTGAACCTATCTACGAAGATTCACACTTTCGCTTGTGACAAGGACTTGGGTGGAAAAGATTTTCAATATTTTCCTGAAATAGGCCCACATAAAGCAAGTTTATACACCAGAAATCTATACACCTATGTCTCCTAACCTATCTTTGGCATTTCCTGTCTTATGTCTGTCCATCTATCTCTACCCTTCATTACATAGTTACTTCTGCTTGGAAATTTGAATAATTGATTAAACCAGGATTTAGTATCTATGTATACTCCTATTCTATAACTTAATTCAGCTAAAGTATATATTACAAAATCCTCTGGTACAGACTTATCCTTTATTTTCAAATCTGAATTATTATATGCCTTTTCAAAATGAGTATAAGCATTACACAAAAACCGATTTTCTTCTGCCACGTCTTCTTTATATCTATTAAACCAAGCTATCTTTAGGCATATGGAAGCTAACTTAATACTACTAACCCTTAAAAACTCTCCACCAAAAAGGGCCAATTTTGCCAGTCTCAATGCATCATCCACATTTCTCTCTTTAAGTAAAGATTCTATATTTTTCATATTAGAAAATATCTTATCTAAAACTTCTTTATCCTTTTGTTTAGTTATTTCTTCAAAATGTTCTGTAAAAACTGTGTGACAATGGGGACATATATAAAACTCATAAAATAAAGGATTATCTAACTTGTAATGGGGACAATTATCTGTATCTCTGTTTTTTATCCTAACCGCATTACTTTTTACCTGGGGTGTTTTGAATTTCATATGACATTTTATGCATTTTTTATCTCTATAAAATATGTTAGGATTATTTTCCATTTTCATCTCCTTGCTACATTTTGCACCTAAAGTATTTCCTACTTTAGAACTATGTTAAATATAATTTCTATACTATCTCTTATTTTATTGTAAATTTTTGTAGGTTATTGTACAAGTCCCATTTTTGCTCATATACAAATTATTATGCTTTTTATATAGGTTTTTTAATATTAAACTAAATTTAGTCATATATTCCTAAAAATATAGTCACTTCCAGCAGAGTCACATAAAAACCAATTTTACACCAAAAAAAATAGAACAGGATAAATCCTGTTCTATTTTTTAATAGATGTTTGTATTATATTAGATACTAATAAATATTCAGATAAGTCCTTCTCATTCTTTCGTAAAAATAAACCCTTTATGTAATTTATAATAAAAGCCATGTTTATTCCTCCCTACGTATAGAGTATTTTATCAAAATTTGTTGTATTTTGCAAAAATGGGTTTCATATAAAATTATCCATATAGATTTATCAACCTAAAGCTTTCACTTTTTTTGTAATTTCACTAATGAATTGTGATATTTTTGTGTGGACTATTTGAATTTTTAATGAGAATAATGATTACCCTATAGTTAATAAAAACCTTTTATGATATGATAATTTCAACATGATTTTAGTGTGGATGTTAGTTTTATATGAGCCTACTTAAGGAAACCATTTTATTACTAAGTGAGGAAGGGAGTGATTTCATGATAAAAATATTAATAGCTGAAGATGAAGATAAAATGCGCCAAGTCATAAGAAAATATCTTGAAAAGGAAGAATATGAAGTAATAGAAGCCTGTGATGGAGGCGTAGCTTTGGAAATACTAGAAAAGGAAAATGATTTTTCCTTAATAATATTAGATGTTATGATGCCCCTAATAGATGGGTGGACCCTTTGTAGGAAAGTACGAGAGAAATTGGATACTCCCATAATAATGCTAACTGCCCGTGGTGAAGAATACGATAGATTATTTGGATTTGAGTTAGGGGTAGATGATTATATAGTAAAGCCCTTTAGTCCTAGGGAGTTAGTGGCTAGAATAAAGGCCATATTAAAAAGAAGTTCTAAAACTGTAAAAAATCACATCTTAACCTATGGAAATATTAAGATTTCTCCATTAGAAAGAATCCTATTAGTGGATGACGAAGAAATAAGTTTGACTCCTAAAGAATTTGATCTATTATTATTTTTAACTACTAATAATAAACAGGTCTGTTCTAGAGAAGTCCTTCTAAATAAAGTATGGGGTTATGATTTTATGGGAGATCTAAGAACGGTAGATACCCATATTAAACAATTAAGGGAAAAAATCTCTCCCTACAAGGGATACATAAAGACCATATGGGGAACTGGATATAAGTTTAAGGTGGAAGAATAATATGAAAAATATATTGAGTAAACTTTGGATATTTATTACATCACTTATACTCATAATATTGGGTATATCTTGGATATTTCAAGTATATTTTCTAGATGATTTTTATATAGATGCCATAACTAATTCCCTAATAGACAGTGGTAAAGAAATAGCTACCATTGTGGAAAAAGAAGGCATAGACTCTCATAATCTATCGAAAAAAATCCATGAAGTGGCATCTGATTTAAATGGCCGTGTAAATATAATCGATAGGAAAAGCAATGTAATATATAATAATCTCTTAGGAGAACGAGGATTAAATGACCTAAGAATCCTAGGTAAAAAACCGCCTCCTAGATTTGAAAGGTTTTCCTTTAAACAGGACCTTTATGTAAATCGTTTAATACAGAAAAAGAATGGTAAAAATATTGTAAGGCACTTAAATGTGGCCCTTCCCATAAAAAAAGGTGATAAGGTAGTAGGTAATGTTTGGCTGTCTTCTGGCCTTTCTTCAACTGACTCTATTACATTTGTATTGAAAAAGCAATTGTCCATAATAAGTGGAATCTCCCTTTTAGTTGGAACCATATTATCCTTATTTTTATCTAAAATGTTTGCAAAACCCATAATAAAAATAACCCATGCCACAAAGGAAATTGCAAAGGGCAATTTTCATTATAATATAAATGTAAAAGGCAAAGATGAAATAGGTATCCTGGGAAATACCATAAATAAAATGGCTGAACAATTAAGCCAAACAGAAACTTTCAGACGAGAATTTATAGCCAATACTTCCCATGAATTAAAAACTCCCATAAGTTTAATTAAAGCTTATGCAGAACTTACCTTAGATATAGAAGGAGAAGAAAAGGAAAATAGGGAAGGAAATTTAAAGGTAATAATAGATGAATCTGATAGACTTACTAATATGGTAGAAGATATTTTATATTTATCTAAAATGGAGGCTGGATATTATGATCCTACCATGGAAACTTTTCTAGTGAATGATACCCTAAATAGGGTCATCTATAAATTGAAATATTTTGCCAAAGAAAAAAACATAAATATATTATTTAATCCTAATAAGGATTTAATCATAGAAGGAGACGAAAATAAAATTTTTCAAGTATTTTTCAACATACTGAATAATTCCATAATACACTCCTTTAATGATAGTGAAATTCAAATAAATTTATTAGATAACAAGGATTCTATAAAAATAGAGTTTAAAGATTTTGGATCAGGTATACCTAAAGAGGATCTACCTCATATATGGGAAAGGTTTTATAAGGTCGATAAATCTAGGAAAAGAGATAAATCTGGTACAGGATTAGGCATGTCCATAGTGAAAAATATATTAGAAGCCCATAATTATTCCTATGGTGTAGAAAGTGAAGTAAATAAGGGAACTTTAGTATGGATAGAGGTGAAAAAATAGTACTGACAAAAAACTTGTTAGTACTATTTTTTATTTCCCTAGACTTTGCCACCCCTCATATAGGGATAATACCTCATATATCTGGTAAATAATTTTATATTTGATCTTTTTTCACAATAGGCTCCGTTACCATATTGTATTTTAATATTTCTTCATTTTTCATCCAATATATATCATTTGCCGGTGCAGCATAAATTGTATACCAATAGAAATCATCTTTTCCGAGCATTTCCTTTGTATATTCTATATATTCCTTATGATCAGGATGATTCTTTGGAATATCCTTTGCTTCTTTTCCTAAAGGATCATCCCATGAGTGGACTCCCACCTTGGCTCCATCTTCCATAGTTCTTTTATTCCCTGCAAGAAAAAGATCTGTTCCACCAGAAGCCACCATACTATCCTTTGTTAAATATGTGTTTAATCCCTTTTCACGAACCCATCTTGCCATAGGAATATTAGATTCATCATCAAGGGACCCTGGAACTTCTAACATGACAATAGTTTCTACCTGTGGATTTTCTGATATGACTTTTCTAAGTTGGTCAGGAGTTTTACTATTAATTTCACCATTCATATAAAGATTGGTTTCTTCTACTCTAAATTCAGTAGTTTCAATAGTATTTAAATACAGTATATTTGCAGCCATTCTCACTTGAGGAACAAATAAGACTATAGCCACCATTCCTATAATTAGAGCTATTAATATGGATTTTATTTTCTTTTTCATTTTATACCTCCAAAATTTTCTTCTTTAGATTTTTTATTAGGCATATGAAAGAAATGAACTAGTCAGTTCTCTGATGAATTTCAATTATTTTCAAGGCATGGTGATGGAGCATATTAAACATATGTAATCAACTTCATAACGAAGAAAATAATTAAAATAAATTTGTGGTTTTTTTACTATTTCTTCAATTTTTTCTTTATAACTTAATTCCCTATCATAAAATTATCATCTGTCAAATGAAATTTGTCCTTAATTCCACTACTTGAATATACCCTTTTATCCTCTGTAACCATTATACATTCCACATTAGGAAGGGACTCTATAAGTTTCATTCCCTCATCTAATCCAAGTATATATGTGGATGTGGATAAGGCATCTGCACATGCTCCATCCTTTGTTATTATGGTTGTACTTATAACACCATTCTCTGCTGGATATCCACTTTTAGGATCTAATATGTGGTGATATCTCTTTCCATCCTTTTCAAAATATCTCTCATAATTTCCTGAAGTTACTATATTAGTTTCATCTAGCTGAAGGATACCTATATGGGAACCTCTAGGACTTTCTGGATTTTGTACTCCCACTTTCCACTGAGAATTATCTATCTTTTTTCCTACTAGGGTAATATTTCCACCTAAACTAACTACAGCCGAATCTATGTCCTCTTCTTTAAATATTTTTCTTACTTCATCACCTATATACCCTTTAGCTATACCTCCTAAATCAATTCCCATATCTTTAGATTTTAAATATACTTCATTAGTTTCATCATTAATTTCCACATTTTTATAATCTATATTTTTAATTATATTATGAATTTGTTCTTTAGGTGGAATTCTTTCCTTCTCCGTTCCTATATTCCATAACTTAATAAGGGGTCTTATGGTAATATCAAACTTTCCATTAGATATTTCACCAAATTCTAATGCCCTTTTTATCACATATAAAGTATCATCACTAACTCTTATTCTTATTTTTCCCCCATGCCTATTTACATGGCTGATTTCTGATTCTTCAATATTTGCAGACATATTGTTTTCAATTTCACTTATCCTTAGTATGGCCCTGTCTATGGCCTTGTTAACCTTATGTTTATCCGCTTCTCCAAGTATAGTAAAATCTATAATAGTACCAAGGGCATAAGTTTGTCTTTTTACAGGTTCTATATTTTTATTACAACCACTCAAAATAATACTCATGGATAAAATCAACATAATTAATCTTTTATACACCCTATCACCTCATTTAAACTTTCTATTGAAAATTATTATCATTTTTCCCAAGGAATTTTATTATATCATATGGCTCCATAAATTAAAAGCTGGGCTAAACCCAGCTTATATATTAAACTTACTAATATTATTTTGTAAATGTTTACTAATTTTTAACAACATTTCTGTATTTTCAGATACAGTATTGGCAGATGCAGTTTGTTCTTCTGCACTCGCAGCTACCTCTTCTGACGCCGCTGCATTTTGCTGTGCTATATCAGATAAATTTTCCACTATGTCCATTACCTTATCTTTAGTATTTAGTATATGACCTTGACTCTTATCTAATTCATCTATTTTTCTTGCCATATTATCAATGGCCCTAGATATATGTATATATTTTTCCTCTATGTCTTTAGCCTGTTTAACTTGTTCCTCATTTATTTTTAAATCTTCCTCTACTATGCCTACTGCCTTTTTAGAACTTCCTTGTAATTCTTTAACCATCCTATCTATAACTTCTGTGGATTTGGTGGATTCTTCTGCTAGCTTTCTTATTTCTTCTGCAACTACTGTAAATCCTCTCCCCGCTTCTCCAACTCTAGCTGCCTCTATGGCTGCATTTAATGCTAACAGGTTAGTTTGTTCCGAAATAGATGCTATTATACTACTTGCCTCATTTATTTCATCTGCCTTATTATTTGTATTTAATATTTCCTCATAAATTTCCTGTGAAGATTCATTATTCTCCACTGTTTTTTTACTCAAATCATTTATTAATACTAGGCCTTCATCAACTAAGGTATTTATTTGTAAAGATGTATTACTCATTTCTTCTATACTTTCTTCATTTTCATGAATCAATCCATTTAATTGGTCTAACCTACTAACGCCCTCTTCCGTATTATGGGCTTGGTTTGTAACACTATTGGCTATTTCTCCAATGGTTCTCGATATTTCTTCTGATGTAACTGCTGCCTGTTCTGATATGGATGTTAAGTCTTGTGAAGAACCCATTATATTATCTGACGCACTTTTTATGTCCTTAACTAGAATACTCATGTTATCATTTAACTCTTTTAGTGCCCTAGATAAATCTCCCACTTCATCCTTCTTAATTAAAAGTCTATTAGGGATTTCTCCACTTAAATCTCCTTCAGATATGGTTTTTGCATGGGTAGTTATTTCTTTTATTGGCCTAGATATGGAGTTAGCAACCAGGTATGATACTATTATTGATACTATTAGTAGGCCTATATTTATGTATATTCTCGTTCTAGTAGCCTTTTCTACACCTCTAGTCCACTCCTTTTCAGGTCCAGTTATACCCATATACCAATCTACACCTTCTACTGACGCAGAACTTATTAACATATTTTCTTCATTCACTTCATATTCATCCATAAGCTTTTTACCATTAATCATATTGTTTAGTAATTTTGTTAATTCTTGGTTTTCTTTATGTACCTCTAATAAATTTGATTCATTAGTAACTAATTCTCTATTTTTATGGGCTATTACATCACCTTTACTATCTATTATAAATGCATAACCTTTATTATTATCTTCATTATTCTCTAATATTTCTGTTATGAACTCGGCCTTTTTAGATGCAGCCAATACGGCAATAGTTTCTCCATTAACCTTTACTGGCACTGCAAATACCACCACCCTAGAACCATCTTTTTTGTTAAATATGGGTTTACTTACAAATGTATTTCCCTTAATTCCCTCTTTAAAATATTCTCTTCCCTTCAAATCATATGTATTACCATCAAAGCCATAACAAATTCCATCCTTATAAGTTAACCCCATAAATGAATATCCATATTCTTTAACATCATGGGCCATTAACTTTATCAATTCTTCATTAGGCATATTAGTATCTATTTTGTTTCCAATCACTTGTAATTTATCTAGTTGTCCCTCTATCTCACTAGTTAATCTCTTAGATCTTTCCTCCGTAGCCACAAGTAATGTATACATGCCACTTTCCTTTAGTAAGTCCACTAAACTCTTATAGGATAACACTCCTATAGCTCCATTAAAAATTATTAAGATTGTACAAAAGGCTAATATTACTTTTATCCTAATACTCTTCATTCTATCACTCCTATCTATTAAACTATTTTAACATATTTAAATGAAATTTTTGACATATTCAAATCGAATTTTTGACATTTTTTGTTACTTATTGGAGAACATTTGTATTTAAAAGGAAAATAGTCCTATAATACGTCTAATAAAGTCCCTTTTTTTTATGCTATAATTTAAAATAATGGAATTATAGATTTATTGGTTGTAAATTTGTTTTATACAGTAACTTGCCTATAAGGGAAAATATATTGAAAATCTTTGGAACCCTGGAACGTCACAACATCCTATGCTACTCCAACATGACACGTGAACCTATATACGAAGATTCACACTTTCGCTTGTGACAAGGACTTGGGTGGAAAAGAT
>NZ_JAOART010000070.1 GCF_025210435.1 Anaeromicrobium sp. | reverse complement strand
TTTAATATACCAGAAATAAATTCTTTTACATTAGGGATAGAAAGAGATCTGATTGCAGTAAAAAACAGTACTACAAGTGAATATACAAATGGTCTTTTAGAAGGAATGGTTAATAAAGTTAAAGAAATAAAACGTACAAGCCATGGAAGATGTAATTTCGAATTATTAAGGTTGAAAGTTCTTAATTCACAGGAAATATTTGGATGATATTTAAGGTGTTCTCTTGAAAAGGATAAGTGTATAACTTTTTCACCAAAATTGCGTGAGAACCAATTTTAAGCAAAACTCTACATTCAGTTTATCAACGGCCCAAAATCAGCAATATATTCATTCAAGCCTACACCAATAGATATAATAAATAATCCATTGGCTACTACTGTACGTAAACGTACCATAGAAAAAAAGTGCCGAATGGGCTGGTGAAAAAGTATATGAAACTGTTGGTTGGGGCATATGTGCAAATATTGACTTTGTATTTGCAACTAAAGGAGCAATGGCTGTTAGATTTGATACACAGAAATTCGGGCAAGACGTATTAGAAGTATATAAAAAAGAAAATCGCCCACATATACCAGATTGGAACAAGCCTGTTTACTATAAGGCATCAGGAGGATATATTGATGATGGTTTTTTAAAGACCATGTTCGAGGAGTTTGAGAAATATTTACAGAACCCGAAGGCATATAAGCCTGGGAAACAACGTCCAGAGGGTAGCTTTACTATTGTAAAGGTTTTAAAGAAAAGGTCATACGATAAATTTGATCCCATTGCAGTAACGCAAGTTGGTAGAGCATTAGGCTTTACATATGGACATGTTACAGTAAATTCAGCCATGACTGAAGATAATAATGTAGTTGTGCTTTGCTACTGAGTATCTACATCTGCTGTAGGAGTAGCTTTTGTAGAAACAAAGACAATAATGGAAAAGAAGAAATTGTCAGATCCTAGGCTTCGAGAAGCTCTTAATCGTCCAGAACCTGATTTTAATATATGTATTCCATAAAAAATAAATGAAAAAACTTTACACATAAGTGATAAAATAATAGGTCAAAAAAAGAGGGAGTTAAAATGAATAAGGCGATGGGTGCAAGTATTACTATTATTGCTATTGGAATAATATATTTAGCTTTAGTTATGGGTCTTGATAATTTTAATTCGGGAAAAACAAGGGTTGTTGTAAATAAACAAAATGAAGAACAAAAAAACAATATAGTTTCACTGCCAAGTAAGAATATCATTGAGTTAGATAAACTTTGGGAATTCAAAAGTGATGAAAGGCTATGTAGACATACTGTGGATGAGAAAAATATATATCTTTAAACAGAAAAAGGCACATATTATGTTATAGATAGCGATTCTCTTAACCTTGTAAATAGTTTTAAATACCCTCATGGAGAAGATGACACATTTTATAATTTGAGTGCATCAAATGGAATATTAGCAATAACTTCTACTTATAAAGTGGTTGTTTTTGACACAAAGAAGAAAAAGATATTGTTAGATTATAAAACAAAAAAGTCTCATAATAGTACTAAGGCAGGTCGTTTAGACAGGGGTGTTTTATTGTATGATGATTTAGTAATGTTTTCACATGGCTTTGATAGTGCAACATATGCGATAAACTACAATACAGGAAAACTTGCTTGGAAAAGCAAGCGTGGATGGAAAAACGGACGAATTGAACTACATAAGTATAAAGATAGATATTTATATGAGCATCCATCTAGTAGTACATTTTATGAATTTGATCCTAAAAATGGTAAGATAATCAATAAATATCCCTATAGTTCTGTGGACTTGAATAATCGGGATAGTGATAAACATGTAGATGTTGTTGACACGTTTAAAAATGTGGCAGATAGAGAATTACGTATGTGGCTAGAAGGATTGTATGGAAGAACTGGGAAAGGCGATATCTATAGTGTATATGAATCGAGGTTTTATTTTCACGGACAAAATTTAGCACCGCTTTGGGAACTTCAATTCTCAAGGGAAATTGAGGATGAATATCATTATGGAAAGTATGTTTTTTAAAATTTATGTGATAGCATAGTTTTATTAGATTCTAAAAGTGAAAATGGGGAAATATTATGGAGCATGAAGCCAGAACATGGAATAGACTTTCTTAGTTTTGTATATAAAGAAAGATTATTTTTACTTTTTGGAGACAACACTGTTAAAGTTTTTGATTTGTCTAAGTTGGAAAAATAGTAATACATGGAATTAAACTAAAGTACTTATTTTAAGATGCTTTTTATATGGATAAAATAAAGGCTAGACACAGTTATAGCAATAGGTAAGACTTTGATGTTATCTCCATCTTTTGTCAGCTAAGTCAGAGGGATTACGCACTCCTTTGGCTACTACTGTATGTAAACGTACCATAGAAAAAAGTGCCGAATGGGCTGATAAAAAAGTATATGAAACAGTTGGATGGGGAATCGGGGTAAATGTTGATATGTTATTCGCAACAGCAGGCGGAATGTCTATTAAGTCTGATGAACAGAAATTCGGTGATGGAGTAGTGCAAAAGTATAAAGATGACAATAGATCGCATATACCAGATTGGAATAAACCTGTTTTGTATAAGTTTGGCGGTGGATTTATTGATGATGGTTTAATTAAGACTCTTTATAGTGAGATTATAGAATATTTAAAAAATCCAAAGGGGTATAAGCCTGGTAAACAACTTCCGGGTGGTGCCGTTACTCTTGTACAGGTTTTAAAGAAAAAGACATATGACGAGTTTGATCCGAAGAATGTAGAAAACGTTGGTATAGCACTAGGAGCTACATATAAACACTTTACAGCAAGTGGGGGTAAAACCAAAAATAACAATGTGATTGTGGTTTGTTATGGATTATCTACAACTCCTGCAGGCATAGCCCTTGTAGAAACAGTTACAAAAATGATAGACAAGAAAGTGTCACACCCTAAATTTGAAGCACCCTCCAATTCGCTTATAGACCCTGAATTTAACACATATGCTCCTTAAAAAATTAAGAAGATTTTGATGAAAAAGTGATATGATATAGGTATAAAGAATTAATTCTTTATACCTATATTTTGTGTACATAAAAAGGAGAAAAAAATGGCAAAGGTAGAACGTGTAATTATTGTTATTATCATTGTTTTGGGAATGGTATATTTATCTCTAAACCTGGGGCTTGACAATTTTAATTCAGGGAAAACAAGGAGCATTGGAAATAGGAAAGGTGAAGAACAAAAAAACAACATAATTTCACTACCAAGTAAAAATATCGTTGAATTAGAGAAGGTTTGGGAGTTTAAGACAGATGGAAGGGTTTAGAGATATGCTACAGATGATAAAAATTTATACCTTCAATCAGAGAAAGGGATATATTATGTTGTAGATAAGGAATTTTTGAAGGAGGTAAAAAGTTTTAAAGATCCCTATGGAGAGGATGAGTTATTTTATAATCTAAGTGCATCTAATGGAATATTAGCAATAACTTCTGATGATACAGTGGTTGTTTTTGATACAAAGAAGGGCGAAATACTGTTAGATTATAAAACCGAAAAATCTTGGCATAACACTAAGGTAGATAGTTTAGATAGAGGTGTTTTGTTATATGATAATTTAGTTATATTTTCACATGGACATGATGACGCAACTTATACAATAAATTACAATACAAAAGAATTTTCTTGGAAATGTAAAAGAGGATGGAAAAGCGGAACAATTGAACTATATAGGTATAAAGATAGATATTTATATAAGAATCGATTTGATAGTGCATTTTATGAATTTAATCCAAAGAGTGGGGCGATAATAGGTAAATATTCTTATAGTTTAG
Organism: Anaeromicrobium sp.; assembly: GCF_025210435.1. GTDB lineage: Bacteria > Bacillota > Clostridia > Peptostreptococcales > Thermotaleaceae > Anaeromicrobium. The sequence continues at coordinate 27,534 of NZ_JAOART010000070.1, read as the reverse complement.
TGAAATTGGCTAATAGGGATAGTGATAAGCATACAGATGTTTTTATTGTTTTGGAAAGTGTAAAAGATAAGGAATTGCGTAACTGGCTAGAAGAAGGTTATGATAGAATTGGAAAAGGAGATATTTATAGCATATATGAGTCAAGGTTTCATTTTCATGGACAAAGCTTAACACCTCTTTGGGAAATTGAGTTTCCAAATAAAATTGAAGATAGGCACAACTATGGAAGGGATATGTTTTTTAATCTGGTTGATAGTATAGTATTATTAGAACTTGAAGATAAAAATGGAAAAATATTGTGGAATATGAAGACAGGATATAATTTAATACATAGAAGTTCTATACACAAAGATCGACTTTATATATCATATGAAGATAGTAGTATTGAAGTATTTGATTTATCTAAGTTGGAAAAATAATATATGACTCTGTTGACTGTCCAATTAATTCTTTGAAAAATTTGTCTAAGGATAGTTCTTTTGATATAATTTAGCTCTGAAACATTTATTCACACCACCTGTTATGTTTTTGTGTAGGAACTTAATTATAAAAAGGTTGTGCATAAATGTTTTTTTATTTAACTGGAAATTTATTTAATTATTATTGTACTATTATAGCATGAAGAATATTTTTTCATGTCTAAATGTATGTCTAATTATAAGGAGAGATACTGTGGAAATGAAAGATTCTAAAATAAATAATACTATTCCAAAGTGGGTATCAACACTATTTACAATATATATATTTATAGTTGCCTTAAATACAATGTTTGGAGGTAATTCACAAGATGAAATAATGAAAAGAGAATCAATGTTAAAAAAAAGAGAAGAAATGGGAGTTACTATAAAAAGTATTCCTAGTGAAAATAAAATTGAATTAGATAAGATTTTAGAATTCCAAAAAGTACAAGGTAAAGTTAGTGAATATATTATAGAGAAAGATATTTTATATTTGACTACACCTAAGCAAATTTATATTCTAAATATTAATGATTTTAAAACTATATTTAGCTTTGAAATCCCAGAAGAGCATATATCGGATAGTGGTGAAATTATAGATTTATTGAGGAATGAGAATATATTTAATAATAAAGCATGGGATTTTAACATGAAAAAAATTGAAATGTTGCTAAACTCTCCTGTGGCAGAACATTTTTGTAATGATATTTTAATACATGATGATTTAGTTATATTCTCAGAGTCTCCTTATGATATAATGTATGGAAAGAATTATAAGACTGGAAAAATCATTTGGAAAAATGACAGAGGATATAAAAGCGGAGGTATTAAGTTCTATGGATACAGAAATTATAAATATAAATATAATAAATACAAAAATCGATATCTATATGAAAATACTTTAAAGGGAATGGTTTATGAATTTAATCCTAAAACAGGTGAAATAATTAATGAATATCCATATGATACCTATAAATTAATAAATTGTGATACAGAGCATGAATATTACATGGATTTTAAAAATATGGAAGATAAAGAATTTGAAAAATGGTTAGAAGAAATGTGGAATAAGACTGATAAAGGTTACTTATATACAACTTATGATTCAAGGTTCTATTTTCATAAAAACCAAACAACACCACTTTGGATGATTGAATTCCCAGATGATATTTTAGAAACATATAACTATGGAAGATATATGTTTTTGCGTTTTTCTGATAGTGTAACATTATTAGATTTTGACAATGTAGATGGAGAAGTAATATGGAGTGTAAATTTTGAAGACGGGAATGAAGAAGAATTTATAGAAGAATTTATTATACATGAGGAGCGTTTACATTTATTATGTGCAGATGGATTAGTAAGAGTATTTGATTTATCCAAGTTGGAAAAATAGTGACCTATTAAAAATAATTTAAAGCGCCTAGATGCAAAATTGTAGTTAAGGTGCTTTTTTTTATGAGAAAAAAGGTGAACTGGACTAATGATTAGTTTAACGAATAATATATATTGATATTATATCACAATCAAATAAATTAATTTCCAATAAACTACCATTTATTTACTATAAATATTATATATATGAATTATAGCTGGAATATATATTTGTCTAATATGAATTTAATTTGAGAACTTGGAGAAATGTCCATTGACGAGAGGAAGGGCGTAATAATCATACTTTTAGAATTAAAATTATTTCCCTATAAATTAAAAAAAGTGCCGTTGGCACTTTAGAGAAAAATATAATCATATATTTTTAAATATTAAACACGATTAATACTATAAGGGGGATTAATTATGTTTAATAGGATAAACGTAAAAAAGAAGCATGAGTTTCCTGATCTCACGCCCCTTTTTATGTATTGGAGCTGGTGAAGGGACTTGAACCCATAACCTGCTGATTACAAGTCAGCTGCTCTACCAATTGAGCCACACCAGCATGGTGGTGACCCATCCGCGGCTCGAACGCGGGACACCTTGATTAAAAGTCAAGTGCTCTACCGACTGAGCTAATGGGTCGTACTGCTCACAGTTATATATATTACAACATAAATAGACCAATGTCAACAATTTTTTTGCTTATAATTTTTATAATAGGATAAATGTTTAATCTGTTCTAATATATTATAGTTATAAGTTTGTTTTACAATAAAAAAACAGCTTATAACTAAGCTGTTTTAAACTTCCCATCTTAAATCATCACCATAAAATTTCATAACCTTAAACTTACTAAATATCCTTGAGAAAATTCTCTCACTATAGGTAGTGGCAATTTCTTTTGGATCTAAATTTGTGGATATGATGAGTTTTTTGTCATATATTAATCTAGTATTTAATATGTGAAATAATTCTGAGTTAGTAAAGGTATTAGTAAGTTCAGTTCCTAAATCGTCTATAATAAGTAGATCACAATCAAATAACATTTGATAACTCTCCTTGATTAAAGGATCTTTAACTTTGCTAAATTTATATTGTTCAATAATATCTAATATTTTAAAGGCCGTTTGATAAACTACTATCTTACCCCTGTCTAATAATTCCTTGGCTATACAATTACACATGAAGGTTTTACCTAATCCGGTAGTTCCATAAAATAGTAAATTTTCATTAATTTTATCAAAATGGTTCACAAAGAGGCCACAATCTTCTAGGATATGTTGCATATTTTCATAGGGTGTTAATTCTTCTTCTTCAAAGGGCTTGTTATCATATAAACTTATTTTAAAGTTATTGAAGTTTTCCTTTTCCAATATTTTATCTAGATTAGACATTTTATAAGCATGGTTTATGAGTTTCTGTTTGAAACATTTGCATTTAGTACCATTTTGTAAAAATCCCGTATCACTACAGCCGATACAATTGTACTGAATCTCTAGATAGTTAAGGGGAACATTATTTTCTGTCAATAATATGGCCTTTTCTTGTTTTAAACTTTCTAAAGTTTTCCTTAATTCATTTAAGTATTGGTCATAATCATTAAGATTAGTTAATATGGCTTTAGCCATATGAATTCCTGTTTTATTTATCTCATCTTCTATTTCTTTAAGTTTAGGTAATAGGGCGTGAACTTGTTTTTTTCTATCTTCTAGTTCTTTTTGGCCTTTATCTCTAGCCTTTTCGTATTCAAGGAGTATAGTTTTGGAAATATTTTTTGACATTTTGTTCACCTACCTCTTTCTTCTGACTAATTTTTCTAGTTCTTCACTGGAATATTTATCAGTACGTTGTTTAAAGTTATGAAATCTATTATTAGAAAAGCTCTTTTTCACAGGAGTCTTCTTTGTAGTAGTTTTTTCTTTGTGAGCAGCTTCCTTAGCGTTTACTTCATCTATTGTGTTGATTTTATCTTGTTTCCATCCTTTTAATATACTGTTTATAAAGTTAATATTAGGATTAGAAGTTTTAGAAGAATTTTCGCAGGCCCTTAAAATCAATTCCATAGAAAAATTCCACTCATCAAACCAAGTATCCATAATACTCATTTCTTTTTCGGATGGAGACCTATAGCCAAAACCTAATGCTTTGAATATTCTTTTGTATTGATAATACCTTTTGTCGGTTTTTTCCAAATAGTTATCTAACTTTTCTTCTGTGTTTATACCATCATGAGACCAATTTTTTATGATAGTTTCTACATAACTAATACGTCTTATATTTTTTACTTTTTTTCTTTCTATACAATAATCAAAAGCTCTTATTATAAAACTTGGGTCTATATGATATTTATAAATCCATTCTGATATGTTTCTTGATTCATTAGGACTTAATTGACGTTGCATTAATTGGCTTATAAGAGAAAACATCTCCTTAACTCCTGGAACTTCTTGAATTTCCATAAAATCTTTAGCAGAGAAAGAAGAATTATGGACTATATTTTCTTCAGTTTCTACAACGTTATTAGTTATTTTATAATTATTATCTATATAAAGTTGTTTTAGGCTTAAAAATTCAACTTTAAAATCATAAGGATTATCATCATTTATGAAGTGTTTTTTTATTATTCCTTTTTTTTCCCAGAAATCCCATGCGTCCATAACATCAGATAAGGGGATGCTAAGATGTCTTGATATGGTTGGATTATTCACCCTAAGAGAGGGATCTCTGTCATTTGCGTATTTATATCCAAGGAGGTATACCTTCACATGGGTTCCATTAGCCATGGGCATAAAATCATTTATGAATATGTTTTCTATGGAAGTATCTCCCAAGTCTATTTTAGTAGTTTCTTTAAAAAAGTGCATCTTATCCCTCCTCCTATTAATTATATCATATACCTTATAGATTTCGTGATTATAAACTTGCTTTATGTGAGCCTACTTCAGGTAAATATATTGAAAATTTTTTCCAATGAAGTCCCTGTCACAATCGAAAGTGGGAATCCTCGTAGATAGGTTCATGACTCATGTTGGAGTAGCATAAGATGTTGTGACGTTCCACAATTCCAAAAATTTTCAATAGTTCCCCTTGTAGGCAAGTTACTGTATAACGAAAGCTTAGTGTTACGGAATCTATAATGTAGCCTTATAATTATAACCTATTAGGATATAAATTTAAACTGGAATAGATAGGATTAACTGTCCCATAGGCATATGGCCCCTAGGAAAACATATAAATATAATAGGGGAATTTTAAGGGGGGCTTTTATGGATTTAATTTTTAGTAAGAGAAAAATAAAGGTTTTGGGAATAATAGTAGGGTTACTGTTCATGGCAAATTTTGCTTCCAACCATGAAGTATTAAAGAGTGTTCCCACTGGATTTCAAAGGGAATATGAAAGTGAAACTTCTACTGAATATACTTTAAAGGGAGAATTTGATCCAGTAGAAAAACTATTAATCATAAAGGAAAATATTTTATATACAAATACTAGTAAGGCCACTTTTAAAAGCATATATCTTCATTTGTATCCTAATGCTTTTAAAGAAGAAAAGACTGTTCCCTTTGAACAATCAGATATGATATTAGCTTATCCTAAGGGATTTGAATCGGGTTATATGAAAATAACAAATATTAGAAGTGGAAAGGAACACTTAAAGTTTAATGAAATTGGTATTGGAGATAGTATATTAAAGGTAGAATTAAAAGAAGATTTAAAACCTGGAGAAAAAGTTAATTTAGATATTGATTATATGTTAAAGATACCTCCTTCCTGTGGTCGCTTTGGATATGGAAATGACACTATAAATTTGGGAAATTGGTATCCTATTATGGCCGTATATGATGAAAAGGGATGGAATCTAGATCCATATTTTGCCATTGGAGATCCCTTCTATAGCCATGTGGGAAATTATAGAATAGAGATTTTAGTTCCAAAGGAATATAATATGGCCTATTCTGGGAAAATTATAAAAAAGGAAGAAATTAATGGTAAGGTCCGATGGACCATTGAAGGTAAAAACATAAGGGATTTCGCCTTAATATTAAGTGATAAATATAAAGTTAAGGAGAATAAAGTAGATGATATAAGAATAAAATCCTATTCTTTAGAAGAAAACTATATAGGATTAGCACTAAAATCAGCTGAAGATGGCATAAAAATATTTAATAGTCTCTATGGTAAATATCCCTATGAACAAATTACAGTGGCTGCATCGGATTTTTTCATAGGAGGCATGGAGTATCCCAATATAGTTTTTATAGATAAGACCCTTTATTCTGAAGAAAGGAAACAAATGCTTGAATATGTGGTAGTCCATGAAGTGGCCCATCAATGGTGGTATGGATTAGTAGGAAATAATGAAGTTAAAGAAGCTTGGTTAGATGAAGCCCTAACAGAGTACTCAACTTTACTATATTATGAGAAGAAATATGGAAAAAAAGCTAAGGATGCCATATACAAGGATATGATGTTAAGATCTTATAATGAATATAAAAATAGTAAAAAGGGTAATACTGAAAAAGTATATAGAAGTGTATCAGAATTTAAGGATTCTAGAGAATATCAGACTTTAGTTTATTTTAAAGGTGCCATATTTATAGAAAATCTAAGAAAAGAATTGGGAGATGATGCTTTTTTTAAGGTAATGAAGGTATATTTTGATAAATATAAGTATAAAATTGCTAAAACAGAAGACTTTTTGAACGTATGTGAGCAGATATCTAATAAAAATCTAGAGAAATTCTTCAAAAAATGGATAGATTATGAGAGAAAATAAGACTATTTAATTATTTTGTGGTATATGATATACTATATTGGTAGAATAGACTAGTTTTACTAATTTAAGAGAGGAAGTCTCAAAAGATGAAGATAGAAGAAGTATCTGGCAAGTTTAAAGAATTGAGTAAAAAACAGAAGATTGGTTTCATAGGAACTTTAAGTTTATGTTTAATACTTATATCTACTTTTTTATATATAAATAGTATGGCCTTCCAAGTGAAATCCAATGGAAAGGTTATCACAGTTGTTAAAAATAAAGAAGATTTTCAAGTAGTATTAGAAAGTGTTAAAGAGGAATTATTTAACACTTATGGAGAAGAAGTTATATTTGATGAGGTTATAACCTATGAAAGGGTAAAAGTAGATAAAGATAAGATAGCACATGTGGAAGATATAAAGAAGGCTATCTCAAAAAACATAAATTTAGAAGTTGTGGCAAGTGGTATATGGGTTGAAGATAAGTGCATAGTTGCATTACATACTAAATCACAAGCTGAAGAAGTATTAAAAAAAATTAAGTCTATCTATGAGCCAGATGAACAAGTTAAAGTTGAAAAATATGATTATGCAGAGAATATTAAAATAGATAAGGTACAGATCAAAGGACCTGAAGTTAAAAATGTGGATGAAGCTGTTGACTTCATATTAAAGGGCACTGACCAGGAGAAAATTCATAAGGTTGAAAAGGGAGAGAGTTTTTGGACTATAGCTAAAAAATATGATATAAGCGTTGACGATTTAGTTAGAGCTAATATGGATGTTAAACCAGAAAAATTACAAATAGGTCAAAGTATTAGTTTAATAGTACCTAAGGCCCTTTTAACAGTGGAAACTGTAACAAATACTACCCTGAAAGAGAAGATAGCCTATGAGGTAGAATTTGAAGAAACATCAGCCCTTTACAAGGGTGAAAAGAAAGTAAAGATAACAGGTAAAAATGGTGTGAAAGAAGTTCTAGCCCAGGTAGTAACACAAAATGGTGTTCAAGTGGCCATGAATGTGGTTAGTGAGAATATAGTATCAAAACCAGTGACTCAAGTGGTATTAAAGGGAACTAAAAATCCTCCACCAAGGATAGGATCAGGTTCATTTATAAAACCTACTAGGGGAAGATTATCCTCTAGGTTTGGTTGGAGATGGGGTAGAAAGCATACGGGAATAGATATAGCAGCCCCATATGGTACAAAGGTTATAGCAGCAGATGGTGGAAAGGTTACTTATTCTGGATGGAAAAGTGGCTATGGTTATTTAGTAATAATAGATCATGGAAGAAACACCATAACTTATTATGGACATAATAGTAAGCTATTAGTTAAAAAGGGTCAGAAGGTATTTAAGGGACAAAAGATCGCCCTAGTGGGAAGTACAGGAAGAAGTACTGGACCCCATGTTCATTTTGAAGTGAGAAAGAATAAGATTCCTGTAAATCCATTAAGATATGTAAAATATTAAAATAATTAAAGCCATGAAGATAAGAAATTTTATTCTTAAATCTTCATGGCTTATTTTATAAATTTCTTGATTTTAAAATTGTTTTATACAGTAACTTGCCTATAAGGGAAACTATTGAAAATTTTTGGAACCCTGGAACGTCACAACATCCTATGCTACTCCAACATGACACATGAACCTATATACGAAGATTCACACTTACGCTTGTGACAAGGACTTGGGTGGAAAAGATTTTCAATAGTTTTCTGAAATAGGCTCACATAAAGCAAGTTTATACACCAGAAATCTATATCTCTATATATTACTATTAAATATATTTATATAATCTTCACCTGTTTTAATGTTATTCCTATTTTTTATAAAGGTTTTAGCTGATAATATTAATAACCTCTCTGCCCTAATCCTATTATCTATGTGATCAATACTTGTAATATCTAAAACCTTTGAATCACCAACTACCCTTCTTATGATTTCAAGACCAGCTATTCCTGCTGTATCTGATAGGATAGAGTCTAAATACCAATTCATATAATATTCTTCTTTAGCCATTACATCTGTAACTATTTCCTTATATAATTTAATAAATTTTTCTTTAAATAACTTTATAATGTCTTTTATAGTGTCTTCAATCCAAGTTACAAATTCTTTTATATGCTTAGGATCTTCTGTCACAATGGCATTTGCCCATGAAAAAAATAAGTTTCCTATCACATTTCCAAGGTCATAACCCATAGGACCATAAAAGGCAAACTCTGGATCTAGTACTTTAGTAGAATCTTCTTTTACAAAGATAGATCCTGAATGTAGATCACCATGGATGAGGGCCTGGGTATTGTTCATAAAATTATTTTTAAGCTTTCCTGCTTCAAGGATTAAATTTTTATCTTCGTATAATTCTTTTTTAACGAATTCCATATTTTCTTTCAATACAATATTTCTACCCTTGTAATCAATAAATGGCTCTGTAAATACTAGATCCTCTGATATTTTACAAAGATCCTTATTAATATAGTTTTTAATATTGTCCTTCTTCTCCCCTGAATCCATAACTAAATCTGTAGTAGGTAAAAGGGTATTCACAAGGAATGTAGTTATGTGATCTCCTAGATGTGGAAAAGTTTTTCTATGAAGTAATTCTTTTCTCAAATTCTTATGATCAGATATATCCTCCATAGATAGGGTACACATTATAGGATCATACTTATATACTTTAGGAACTAGTCCAGAAGCTAGACTTCCTTGTAACATCAATACTTCTGCTTCTATCCTATTTCTGTCCACATCTAAAGGACGGCCTGATGATCTTAGTAAAATATCAGCCTGTTTAATTATGACTGATTTTTTAGTGTTTACATCCCAAACTTTGAATACATAATTTATGTTTCCATCACCTATTTCTATAGCATCTAGTTTGGCATTTTCGTCAAAAATACGTAAGTTTTCTTTTGCATAAAGAACAGCATCTTTTGCTTCCATTCTGAAATGTGAGTTAAATTTAGACAAGTGATCAACCCCTTAAACTTAGGGATGTTCTAAAAGTTTTATTTTGAACATCCCCTATTGTGTAATTTTAATAATAGTTTTCTACCTTTGACTCAAAGTATCTATGTAAATCATAAGGACTTAGTATTCCCTTATCTGTAACTACACCGCTTACTAAATGAGGCGGTGTAATATCAAAGGATGGATAATATCCCTTAACTCCATCCATAGTATTTTTAATACCCCTAAATTCTAATACTTGATTAGGATCCCTTTCCTCAATTTTAACCTGTGAGATAGAATGATAATCCTTATCTGGAATACCTGTCACGAAATAAGGTATTCCAAAATGCTTGGCCACAATGGCTATTTGCATTGTTCCTACCTTATTTACTATATGTCCATCTAGACATATGGAGTCTGCTGCAGATGTGAACAAATCTATATTTTTATTCTGCATAGTGAATGCAGGCATATTATCTGTAATTACAGTAACATCAAATCCTTGATCATAGGCCACACTAGCAGTAAGTCTAGCTCCCTGAAGATAAGGTCTCGTTTCTGGACAAAATAGTTTGATATTTTTATTTTGCTTTGTACACTCCTTAAGCATCATACCCACAATAGTTTCTCCAAAGCATTGGGTCATGATATTTCCGTTTTGTGGGAACATATCTACTAAATATTTTGCCACTATACCTATTCTTGAATAACGATTATTTATAGATTTAACAGTATGCTCAAAAATTTCTTCATCAACTTTTTCACCCTTTTCCATGGCTACTTTTGCAACATTTAAACACCCATTAACTATTAAAGTCATTCTATTTGCCGTTGTAGGTCTTGCATTTGCCAACTTATATGCAGCATTTTCCAAATATTCCACTTGTTTTTCATAGGATAAATCCCTACATTCATAAGCAGCCAAAGCCATACCCATACCTGCTGCCGTATAGGGTCCAGCACTTTGAGTTACCATATCTGCAATAGCCTGTGCAACTTCCTCATGACTATTACATGTAACAAAATTAACTTTCGTTGGATAAATTCTTCTATCTAAAATTTTTACCTTGCCCTTTTCATACCAAGCTACATTTTCATACCTGAGCATGAAGGCTAGTCCTTTATCTATTCGTTCCATATCTTTCCTGCCTTTCTTCTTTTATTTAGAATCCAAATTTTAGAGTAATATAGATTTCTTGCTTTTAAAATTGCTTTATACAGTAACTTGCCTATAAGGGAAACGATTGAAAATCTTTGGAACCCTGGAACGTCACAACATCCTATGCTACTCCAATATGACACATGAACCCATCTACGAAGATTCACACTTTCGCTTGTGACAAGGACTTGGGTGGAAAAGATTTTCAATATATTTTCCTGAAATAGGCCCACATAAAGCAAGTTTATACACCAGAAATCTATAATCATTATTCCTCTGTTTTTACTTGACCATAGCTTTGAAATAATCCCAACATTTTATTCATTTCACCATCTGAAAGTATAGAAGGCTCCCCTAAAGCTTTTGTTCTACAATATATCTCTGCACAAAACTCAATTTCCTCTGCCTTGTTAAAGGCATTAGGTAAGTCCTTTGCCCCAGTAAGTAATCCATGATTAGCTAAAAAGACAGCATATCTATCCTTCATTCCTTCAAAGGCACTTATGGCAAGACCATCTGTTCCAAAGGTTTCATATGATGAACATCTTACATTTTTCCCACCTGAAATGGCAACTAAATAATGGACAGCTGGTAGGTCCCAATTCATACAAGATAAGGTGGTAGAATAGGTAGAGTGCACATGAACTACCGAATTAATGTCTTCTCTTTTTTCATAGAAGATCTTATGCATGGAATATTCACTAGAGGGTCTTTTATGTCCATCAATTACATTACCATTAAGATCCATGATCAGTACATCTTCAGGTTTCATTTTAAAATAATCAATTCCACTAGGAGTTATGGCCATTAATTTTTCATTCCTCATGAAAATACTAATGTTGCCTCCTGTACCCTTAGTTAGATTACTGGTAATTAGTTTTTTACCATATTCAACAATCAATTGTCGTTCCTTTTCAAATATCATTTATATGATCCTCCTTTAAAGTAATAGAATTAATTAACAAATTCTTTTAATGTGCCTCAATACATCTATATAATTTTCCTTTAATGCTCCTAATATGGATGCATGTTTTTTTCCAACTTCTGAAAATATTATACCATTATATTCATATGGTACAAGGAGGTTTCATTGTGACTTATATTTAAATTTTTAAATAATAAACCGTCTCCATTTTTGGAGACGGTTTATTAGATTTTATAAAAGTAACATTAATAATGCTAAAAGACTAGGATCAAAATTTTCTGTACCAGGGAGCTTAAATTTGGGCTTTCTCCTAGGGGATCTATTTCTTGGGGGAGAATTTTCTATATTAGATAAGTCTTCATCATTAATATCTAACATGGCCTTAACATTGATTATTCCATGACCTTCTGCATTTCTTCCTTCTCTAATGTCTACTGTAGTATTTAACATTCTACTTTTAACTTGAGCTGCACTAAGATTAGGTTCTTTCTCCATTAACAGGGCAGCTGAACCTGCAACCATTGGGGTAGCCATAGAAGTTCCTGAATGGGTCACATAGGAAGTAGGTCCTTTGTTAGATAGTGAATAAATATCAACTCCAGGTGCTACAATATCTGGCTTATATAGTCCAGACGGTGTGGGGCCTCTACTTGAGAAGCTTGCCACAAAGTCGTCCTCATAAGTAATGGTTTTATTGTCATCTACTGCTCCAATTGTGAGGACATGAGGGCTTATACCAGGACTATTTATAGTACCTGCATTAGGACCACTATTTCCAGCTGCTGTACAAACTAATAATCCCTGACTAGAGGCATTGGCTGCGGCTTTAGCTAGGGGATCTTCCCTATAACTTTTTTCAGCTGGTGCTCCTAAGGACATATTAAGGATTCTAATGTTGTATCTATCCTTATTATCTATTACCCATTGTATGCCAGCTAAAATATCAGAGGTAGATCCACTACCATTACCATCTAGAACTTTTACACCTATAATGTTGGCCTCTGGTGCTACTCCCTTGTATTTTAATTGAGCATATCCATTTCCTGCTGCTATTCCTGACACGTGGGTTCCATGGCCGTCATCATCATAAGGGGAAGTTCTTCCGTTTACAAGATCTTTAAAAGCAATTATTCTGTTAGTAGGTCTAGTTAAATCATAATGGGGATAAACTCCCGTATCTAAAACTGCTATACCTACTCCTTTACCCGTATATCCTAAATCATTTATTCTATGGGCTACTATTGCTAAAGAGGCATTATCCATACATTTAAAAACTTTTGCATCATGATTTATAAATTGAATCATGTGATGGGCTGCTATGTCATCAATAGAAGTTGCTGGAATATTTGCGGCAACTGCATTGATTAAGGGGTACTTATATTTAATGGTGCCCCCCACCTTTTCTATACATTCCTCAATATCTTCGTGTCTATTTTCACTATATACTATGGTAGGAATAATATCCTTAGTACCAGCACTCATTCTTCTTACAACTACAGGATGGACAAATTTAGCTCTAATCTGCTGTATGCGTTTGTCTACTTTGTTTTGGGTACGATTTCTTCTCACTGAAAACCACTCCATACAATATATTCTCATTACCAATGTATGCATGGGGCTTGGACACTGTTCTATGGAGGGATAATATTACCAGTGAAATTGGTGCATATATTGTGATATACTAAGTGATTACGAGGGACGGTTATTAAATTAAATGGGTTTAATAGGCGTCTTTTTTTATTAGAGAGGGGGTTCTAACTATGAGAAGAAGAGCCAAATTATTAGTAAGTTTAATTCTTTTAATTGTTGTTTTAGTTAACTTTAATTTTATAAAAGTTAAAATATATCCAATAATAAATAAAATTGGAGAAATAATAATGTTAAAAAAAGTAGATACATTTAAAACTATGGAAACAGAAAAGTTAATAATTAAATACGATACAGATGAAGATGCAGCTAAACTTGTAGCCCAGACCCTAGAAGAAAAATATGATAGTGTTGCTAAAGACTTTAATTATACATCAGAAGAAAAAAAAATTATAATTATATATGAAGATGGGGAAAAACTAAATGAAAATACTAATCTAAGAAAGGGTAATCCTCCAATGGGAGTATATGTTTATAATACGGTTTCCGTATTATCTCCAAATAATTGGATAAAAGATGAAGAAAATTTAGAAACTATATTTAAGGAAGACGGTCCTATGGTCCACGAATTTACCCATTTAATAGTAGATGAGATAGGGAGAGGAAATTTTCCCATATGGTTTACAGAAGGCATAAGTCTTTATATGGAATATGATAAAAACGAATATATTTGGAAAGCTAATTTAGACGATGAAGATGAAGTAATATACAATGTAAAAAATCTTACTGAAAACTTTCACCAATTAGATGAATTTAAAGCTTATAAAAGGTCCTTTGAATATATAAAAGGATTTGTAGATGAATATGGTTTTAATAAATTAAATGAAATCCTTATAGAATTAGGAGAAGGTAGATCATTTAATGAAGCCCATAGAAGGGTTATAGGGAAAAATGTGGAAGAAATCTATGTGAATTAAGTTTCTATTTATGAGGCAAAGGGTTTTTATGATATAATTTCCTATATAATAAATAAGAACAAGGAGCGGGGGTACTGAGTATGGCTAGAAAAGTATTAGTAGTGGAAGATGAAAGAGCTATTTCTGACATTTTGGTTTTTAACCTTAAAAGAGAAGGATATGAAGTAAGTACAGCTTATGATGGAGATGAAGCTCTTCAAAAGGTATATACAATTGAACCAGATCTAATTTTATTAGATGTGATGATTCCTAAGGTAGATGGCTTTAAGGTTTGTAAAAAGGTAAGGGAAAGCTTTGATACACCCATATTAATGTTAACGGCAAAGGAAGAAGAAGTAGATAAGGTATTAGGTCTAGAACTTGGAGCAGATGACTATATAACTAAGCCCTTTAGTATGAGAGAGTTAATGGCTAGGGTTAAAGCAAATATGAGAAGAGCTTCTATTCCTGTGGAAACTAAAAAGATCAATATAATAGAGTCTGATAATTTAAAGATAGACTTAAATAAATATGAAGTAACTAAGAGAGATAAAGTAATAGAGTTAACTTTAAGGGAGTTTGATCTCCTTAAATATTTAGCTACCCAAGGAAACCAAGTATTTACTAGGGAACAGCTTTTAGAAGAAGTTTGGGGATTTGAATACTTTGGTGACATAAGAACAGTAGATGTGACAGTAAGAAGATTAAGAGAAAAGATAGAAGACAACTCCAGCAATCCTAAATATATATTGACAAAAAGGGGAGTGGGATATTACTTTAGGAGGGCCTAAGAGATGTTTAAAAGTATAAGGTGGAAGTTTATAACCATATATTTTCTCCCTGTATATATTGCAATGCTTATAGTAAGTGTTTTTATAATACAGCAGTTTCAAGAATATCAACTTAATATGGTAAGTGAAAATTTAAATAACTTAGGAAGACAGGAAGGTCTTATAAAAACCATAGCAAGGTTTGAAGATTTAAACGAGTATGAAGAAGATATTCAAAGAAACATAGATCAATGGCCAACGGGCCTTAAAGAAGAAGTATTCATAGTAAATATGGACTTTAAGATAATAGCTAGAAGTAAAAATAGTGGAACAAATAAGGATGCCATAGACATTCTTGACTACACCCTTCTTACTGAAGCTAGAAATGGGAAAACTGACCAAAAGGATATATATATAGAATCAAGGAACATTGTAACTAAAAATATGGCATTTCCTATACAACTAAAAGGAGGCCAGCCCAAGGGTATTTTATATATAAGGGCTGACCTTTCTGATGTATATAAGGGGTTAGAGAAAGCTAAGATAATATTAATACAAGGGACCATATTAGCCCTATTTATTACGGTTATACTAGGATTTTTAATAGGAAGAAGTATAACAGAGCCTATCATAGATGTAACTAAAAAAGCATCCAAAATGGCTAGGGGTGATTTTAATCAGGTAGTTGAGGTAAAGTCCGATGATGAGATTGGACAATTAGCAGAAATGTTTAACTATGTAAGGGCTAAACTTAATGTTACCTTATCTCAAATATCTTCTGAGAAAAGTAAACTAGAGACCATATTAAGCTATATGGCTGATGGACTTATAGCAGTAAATAATTATGATGAAATAATACATGCAAACCCTACGGCTATGGAAATGTTAGGTCTTAAGGAAGAAGATATAAAAAATAAATCCTATAATGAAATAATGAATAAGTTAAATGAAAATTTAAGTTTAAAATATATTCAAAAAAATAGAAGGCTTAGTAACTATACAGGGAAAGAAACCCTAAGAATAGGAGATAGTATACTTAGTGCAAGTTATGCTCCTTATATGGACGAAAAGGGCAGAAAAGCTGGCGTAGTTATGGTTCTTCAGGATATAACTAAAAGACAAGAATTAGATAATATGAGAAAAGAATTTGTTGCCAATGTATCCCACGAACTAAAAACACCTTTAACTAGTATAAAAAGTTATACGGAAACCTTATTAGATGGAGCTTTAGAAGAAAAGGATTTGGCCGTAAGTTTTTTACAAGTTGTAAATTCTGAAGCTGATAGAATGAATGGTTTAGTAAGAGATCTACTACAATTATCTAGACTTGATTCTAAGAAGGTATTATGGAATAAGAAAAATAGCAATCTAGTTAAAATAGGTCAAGATGCTGTGAATAAAATGGAGATAACTGCACAGAATAAAAATCAAACCCTATCATTTATTACTAAAAACCAATTTCTATCAGTTTATGTGGATAAAGATAGGATAGAGCAGGTAATAATAAACATAATAAGTAATGCTATTAAATATACTCCTAGTGAAGGACATATACAAGTAAAAGTATATAAGGACAAAAATTATGCTGTAGCTTCGATTAAAGATAACGGAATAGGAATACCTAAAAAAGCTATTCCTAGGCTATTTGAAAGATTTTATAGGGTAGATAAGGCTCGCTCTAGGGAAATGGGTGGAACTGGCCTTGGTTTATCCATAGCTAAACAAATAGTTGTGGCCCATGATGGGGAAATTTTCGTTGAAAGTAAAGAGGGTATGGGAACAGAAGTATTTATTAAGATTCCCATAAATAAGAAAAAAGACTAAAAAGGCCAGGTCAAAGGGGTTTCTAAAATCAATATGAATTTACCCTTTGCCTGAGCCTTTAAATTTCACCTAAATATAGAATAAACTGTGGATAATATTAGATTTTTAAAAAGTTTTCCACAAAAATATGGCCGTGTAACTTTATTTTAAAAGGAGTGTAACACAATTGTAATAATTCTAATATATAATGGGTCATATATGAATTAATAATTAGGAGGCATGTACATGAAAAGGAATATGATAGTGAGCACACTAGTCCTTATCATGCTTGGTACTTCTGGAATAAATGCCTATGGCGTAGATGTAGATAAAAGAAGTATTCCCGCTACTAAAATAGAAGAAGCCCTTAAGATAGATGAACCGATAAAAATAATAAGTCCTAAACAAGATGTAATAGTAAGAGATAGTGTATTAATATCTGTTCAGCTTCAAGATCATGTGTCAGTAGCTTTGAGTGTGTATAAGGAAGTCAATACAGAAGAGGGAGAAAAAGAATTCTCCATAATAGTAGGGCCAGAGGAAATAGAACAGGGTGAATCTCTGAAGTTTTATAGTAAAGAATTAAAGGATTTGTCCCAGGGAGACTATAAAATTGTTTTTAATGTGAAGGACCAAGATGGAGAAAAACAAGAGGATGTAGTAAAATATTTTACAATAAAGAGTGAAAAGGAAGAGATAATAAAAACAATAGAAGAAATTCCTAAAACAGATATGACGTCCGTATTAGAAGACGTTATAAATAAGTAGATAAAAGATACATATAAGGGATGGACTGGGAATGAGAAAACGAAATAAAGAAAGATTGAAATCTGTTATTTTAGTAGGTTTATTCATACTTAGTATAGGATTAAATACCCATGTGGGACTTAACTTTTCTGATAATAATTTAGTAAGTACAACAGAGAAGGACACTCCACAAGAACTGGATATGGCCAATGAGGTAAAAGAAAATTTAGTAAATATAATAAGCCCCCAGAGATATATTGTAAGCTTTGGGGGTGGTTTGCATACTATAATTTATTATGATAGCCATGATATATGGAAGACCCTAGCCAAGAGTATTAGGAATAGTTATAAAGAAGAAAATGTATCAAAAATAGACTATGAAACATGGAAAAAAGCTAAGGATCACAAATCTGTAGAGCTAGAGTTTGACTATATATTTCCAGTTAAGGATTTAGGAGATATATTAAAAATAGATTCTAAGGGAAAAGTAATAGAATCTTTAAATAGGATTCTCATATCTCAATTGGATAAAAGGGTATATGTGGCAGATACCTTAAATGGTGAATATTATGTCATAAGTAATATACTAAATATTGATCATATACTAAAGGAAATAGACAGCATAGAAAAATCCGACTATAAAATATATTACAATATGGCAGACATATATGGTGTTAAGAATAATAATTTAATGCCGGAAGCCTTTCCTAATGTGCAAAAGATAAAGGTAGAAAAGGAAATAATGCCTACAAATGAAAGGCAAGCAGAGGCCTATGCGGAAACTTTCTTTGGAAATAATTTAGACTTTATTAGAAAGATAAAAGAGACTAGTGGAACTATTGTGTATATGTATGGTTATGGTGAGAGGGTACTTAGGATAGAAGACACTGGTAGAGTAGAATATATAGAAGAGATAGATCCTCAATTATCTAATGAAAAAACTAGCTTAAATGAAGCCTTTAAAGTAGCCATAAACTTTATTTCTACCCATGGAAATTCCGACGCAAATAAAATTTATTTAAGAGACATAAAAGATATTGTTGAACAAGACAAGGGTGGATATAGTTTTTTCTTTGGATACAAGTTAAATAATTTACCATTATATGCTAAAAGTGAAGAGCTAAATAGGAAGGTAGTAGATCCTATTGAAGTAAGGGTTGTTGGAAGGCAAGTCGTTTCATACAAGAGAATAGTAAAAAATGAAAAGAATGTTATAAAGTTTTTAGAAGAGGATATGACCCCCATGCTAAAGGCTAGACATGTTATAGATTTAAATTTTGAAACTATTAGAAGTGACTATATTAACCATATTCAAGAGAAGGTAAAAATGGGAAGAACTATAAACTTAAAGGATGTTTCAAAGAACATACTTGAAGAGATAGAGAACGTGGAAATTGCATACTACGATTATGAGAAAAAGTATAAAAATGAATTAAGTCCCATTTGGATAATAAAAAATTCAGTAAAAACTTATTATATAGATGCGTATACAGGTGAAATAGTAGGAAGTTTTTAGTTAAAGTTGGTGAAATTAATGGATTGGTCTAAGGCAAAAAATATACTTATAATAGGCTTTATCATAACTAATGTATTCTTAATATACAATATTCAAAAGGATATGTATAATAGAAACAATGTATTAATAGTAGATGATAAAATAATAAATGATACTAAAAGTATATTAAAGGAAAAGGATATAGGTGTAGATACTCAAGTTCCTAAAATTGTCATAGAAATGGCTCCCTTAGATGTGGAGTATGAAACCTATGACGAGGACAAATTAAAGGAGAATTTAGTAGGGGCGAGGGGCCTATTAACTATAGAAAACAACAAGCTACTTAAATACAGGAAAAGCTCTTTAGAAGAAAAGTATTTTTTAGATAGGGAGAGTGCTTTAAAAACAGCAGAAGACTTTGTAAGTAAGATTGGATTTAAAAATAAGGGCGAAGAAATATGGCATACGTCAGAATATAATAATAGATATGAAATATTATATAAGCAAAGTTACAAGGACATGTTTTTAGAAGATAGTTATATGAAGGTTATCGTATCTACTAATGGAGTGGAAGCGTTTGAGAGAATATGGCTAAAGCCCATGGAGAAAGAGAAAAGTAAAAGAGAGATAATGCCAGCTACCAAGGCACTTTTAAAAGTAATGGATGATTTAGAAGAAGTTCCTAGACCTATAATAATAAAGGACATAAGTTTAGGTTACTGGTTTGATAGATCTAAAATAAGCTTTGTTAATGCAGAAAACGTAAAATCAGGAACGGCTTTTCCTGCTTGGAGAATAGTACTAGATAATAAAGAAGTAAAATTTGTAAGTGCATATGATAAATATTAGGTATATGAAAAAAATAAACTAGTCAAGTCTCTGAGGGATTTGGATTATTTTTAAGGCATGGTGAGTGAGCATATTAAACATATGTAAACGACTCCATAACGAAGAAAATAATTCAAATAACCAGTGAAATGACTAGTTTATTTTTTGAATATGCCTCAAGACATGGAGACTAGTCTCTGTGTTTTTTTGTTGAAAAAAATAGAATTTTGCTAACAATAGAAAAATACAAGGTTCTATTGTGGTAAAATAAATATAGTGAATATTCGTTATAAGAGATAAGGAGACGTGGGTGTATACATGTGGGTTGGTGGAAAATATAGTATATTAAAGATGTTTCATACAAATGAAATGCAGGATGTATTTATAGGATGTCACAAAAATAATTCACAATATCTAGTACTTATAAACTATATTAGGGATGAAACCTGTGTAAAATCACTAGAGGCCTTAGATATGAAGGAAATTTCAGATAATATTTTATACTCCAACAAAGAAGAAGACCAAATAGTAATAGTAACTGAGTTTAAAGAAGGATATAAATTAGAAGATTATCTTCATAATAGCCATTTACGACTTAGTACTCGTATGAATATGATACTAGAATACTTAGATAAAATAAGTAAATATGATAGACTAAATGAATTAATAAGAAATTCTTTAATATTGAAATCACAAATATTAGTAAATGATAAGAAGCTAAGCATAAATGAGTTCATATTCATAGATCATAGGGTAGAGTTTAAGGATGTAATAGGGAAAATACAAAATTATATTAGAAAAATTTTGTTCACGGGCCTAAATTTAGAAGAATATGAAGTAAGAACCATAAAGGAAATGGAGAGCTATATTCATAATTTAGGGATTGAATATGAAAAATATCATAGGATACAAGAAATATTTCATGACTTTAAGAAATTTTATCTGTATAAATGGGCATTAAAGTAGCTTATTTATAAATTTACCATGGGTTAATTACTTATCAAATGAGTTCATAAATGATATAATGATATGTAGCCTTAAAATATAAATTGCTTTTATTATTTGAAAGGATTGAAATGGATGGGGAAATTACTTGTAGAAGGTGGACATAGATTAACTGGAAAAGTTAATATAGGAGGATTCAAAAATGCGGCAGTGGCCATAATACCTGCAGCTATATTAGCTGGAGATGTTTGTATTGTGGACAATCTTCCTACAATAGAGGATGTTAACATATTAGGACAAATCTTAAATGACATAGGAGCAAATGTAGCTTACGATAAAGAAAATAAGGAAATGAAAATAGATAGTACTAAATTAGAAGAATGTTATGCGCCTTATGAAATAGCTAAGAAGTTGAGGGCTTCATACTATTTATTAGGAGCTGGTCTTGGAAGATTTAAGAAGGCTAAAGTGGCATTTCCAGGTGGATGTGAGATTGGAAGTAGACCTATTGATCAACATATAAAGGGATTTGAGGCCTTAGGAGCAAAGGTGAATATAAACCATGGCTTCATAGAAGTAGAGGCAGAAGAACTTGTAGGAACTGAAATATACTTAGATGTGGTAAGTGTAGGGGCTACTATTAATATTATGCTTGCAGCTTGTAGAGCCAAGGGAAAAACTATCTTAGAAAATTCAGCAAAGGAGCCCCATGTAGTTGATGTGGCAAACTTTTTAAACTCTATGGGAGCTGATATTAGAGGTGCCGGAACAGATATTATTAAAATAAATGGTGTGGATGAAATGAAAGGAAGCACTTATAGTGTTATTCCAGATCAGATAGAAGCTGGTACATATATGATTATGGCAGCAGCTACAGGTGGAGATGTGATAGTAGATAATGTTATACCTAAGCACTTAGAACCTGTTACGGCAAAACTTAAGGAAATGGGAATACAAGTCTATGAGTATGGAGAGTCCTTAAGGATTGTGGCAGAAAATAAGTTAAAGAAGGCAAACATTAAGACCTTGGTATATCCAGGATTTCCAACGGATCTTCAACAGCCCATGTCTGCATTACTTACAAAGGCAACGGGTACTAGTATAGTAACAGAAACCATATATGAAGGTAGATTTAAGCATATAGATGAGTTAAAGAGAATGGGCGCTAAAGCTAAAGTTGAGGGAAGATTAGCAGTAATCCAAGGGGTTGAAAAATTATCTTCCGCAAAAGTTATGGCTACAGATTTAAGAGCTGGAGCTGCCTTGGTTATAGCTGGTCTTATGGCTGAAGGAACTACAGAAATATCAAATCTTCATTATATAGATAGAGGATATGAATGTATAGAAGATAAGCTTCTTAGTTTAGGAGCTAAAGTTAAAAGATCTGTTTAAGGCATATTTAAAGAAAGAAGACGGTTGGTATCCTATAGCTAGCCGTCTATTTTGGTTTAATAGAGTAGGAGGTACCAGATGGGATTCACTTTTTGTTCATTAGCTAGTGGAAGTAGTGGCAATTGCCAATATATTGCTAGTGAAGATACACATATATTAGTAGATGCAGGTTTATCAGGAAAAAAAATAAAAGAATGTATGGACTCCATAGGAAAAGAAATTGAGAAAATACAAGCTATACTTGTAACCCATGAACATAGTGACCATACTAAGGGTATAGGAATTTTATCTAGAAGATATAATATACCCATATATGCAAATGAAAAAACCTGGAATGAAATAATGGGTAAGATAGGAAAAGTAGATGAAGAAAATATAAAGGTATTTAACACGGGAGAAGAATTTTTAATAAATGATGTGAAAGTAAAACCCTATGAAGTATCCCATGATGCAGCAGATCCTGTGGCATATTCATTTTTTAGAAATGATACAAAGATAACCATAGCTACAGATTTAGGACATGTGTGTGATAATATAAAAAATGAAATAAGGGATAGTGATTTATTACTTTTAGAATCTAACCATGATGTGGAAATGT
This sequence comes from Anaeromicrobium sp., assembly GCF_025210435.1. Classification (GTDB taxonomy): domain Bacteria; phylum Bacillota; class Clostridia; order Peptostreptococcales; family Thermotaleaceae; genus Anaeromicrobium. The sequence continues at coordinate 4,777 of NZ_JAOART010000070.1, read as the reverse complement.
TGAAAATGGGAAGTTATCCCTGGTTTTTAAAGAAAAGGGTTATGGGAGATCAGGGACATATTTCCAATGAAGTGGCTGGAGAAACCATAGCAGAAATACTAGAATCTAATGGATATATAGGTCATGTTTTACTTGGCCATTTAAGTAGGGAAAATAATTTTCCAGAGTTAGCCTACCAAACGGTGAAAAATATATTAGAAGATAAAAAAATAAAAATAGGGAAAGATATAACTATAGATTTAACTTATCGAGATCGAATTAGTAAAGTATATGAGGTTAAGAAAAAACTATAGGAGTGTGATGGTCATTTGTCTTTTCATCATGAAGATTTCAATAACAATGAAGAAAATAGAATTATAAGGGAAGAAATAGAAAAGGAAATTAGAATTGATCCTATAGGAGAAAAAAAAGAACATAAAGAAAAAAACTTGTCTATAGGGTTTATTTCATTAATAGTTTTAATATCAGCCATAATAGGAGGCATGGCAGTAGCATTTATAATGCCCAATTATGTGATGACAAAATACATGGTAAATACACCATCACCAAAGGTGGAAATTATTCCTAAAGATGAAGAATTAGGAGTAGTATCAGCTGTGGCTAAGAAGGCCATGCCATCAGTAGTTGGTATAACCACCACAACCATAGAAAAGGATTTTTTCTTTGGAGTTAGGAAAGGCCAAGGTGTAGGAACGGGAGTAATAATAGATTCACGGGGATATATACTTACAAATTCTCATGTGGTAAACGATGGTAAAACCGAAGAGGTAAAGGTACTATTTTATGATGGTTCTACTAAGAATGCAGAAGTACTATGGAATGATTTAGTATTAGATTTGGCAGTGGTAAAAGTAAATAAAACAAATTTACCAGTGGCAGATTTGGGGAATTCTGATAAAATTGAAGTAGGGGAAGTGGCCATAGCCATAGGAAATCCCCTAGGACTGGCATTTGAAAGAACTGTAACTGCTGGAATTATAAGTGGTTTAAATAGAAGTATTCCAATAGATGAATTAAATAGTATAGAAGGTCTTATTCAAACGGATGCTTCCATAAATCCAGGAAATAGTGGAGGTCCCCTGTTAAACAGTAAAGGTGAAGTTGTAGGAATAAATACAGCAAAGATTCAATCGGGGGAAGGTCTGGGATTTGCTGTACCTATAAATATAGCTAAACCCATAGTGGATGAATTTATCGAAAAGGGTGAATTTAAAAATGTATACTTAGGATTAAGGGGTATAGATGTGGCTAAATTCACTAGTTTGTACGCAGAAAAGTTACCTGTAGATAAAGGGGTAGTAGTATATCAAGTATTTACTAATTCTCCCGTTGCAATAGCTGGACTTGAGCAAGGAGATATTATAACAAAATTAGATGATACGGATATAGAATCCATGAGACAATTAGTAAGGGTACTTTACAAATACAGACCAAATGATAAAATAAACTTAAGAATATTAAGAAATAATAAACAACTTACCTTAGATGTGGTTTTAAAAGCTACACCTAAGAGATAGTACTAAAGAAAAAAATGCTTTTGGAGTGAAGAAGATGTATGTAGTATGCGAAGAACATTTACCTAGGGCCATTGATGACTTTGTAGAGGTATACGAACAATGTCCAGACATATATAGACTGGATCAAGTTTCATTTACGGACTGGAGTAGTCCACATAATTGTGATTTTTGTAGTGAACCACCTAAATATTTGGTAGTGTAGATTCTAATGGGTAACAGCATGTCTGTTACCTATTTTAATGTGTGGGAAGTAGAGGTAGGTGAGCCTATAAGGGAAACTATTGAAATTTTTTTCCATTGAAGTCCTTGTCACAAGTCAAAGTCTGAATCTTCGTAGATAGGTTCATGAGTCATGTTCAAGTAGCATAGGATGTTGTGACGTTCCTCAATTTCAAAAATTTTCAATAGTTTCCCTTATAGGCAAATTACTATATAAAACAATTTTAAAATCACGAAATTCATAAAGAATAAGGAGTAGAAAAATGAATATAACAGTAATTTCAGTTGGAAAAATAAAAGAGAAATTTTTAAAGGCAGCCATAGATGAATACTCAAAGAGATTAAGTAGATATTGTAAATTAAATATAATAGAAGTTCCCGATGAAAAGACACCAGATAATGCTTCTGAAAAGGAAGAAGAGATTATCAAGGAGAAGGAAGGAGAACTTATTTTAAAAAAGATTAAGGATAGATCCTATGTGATAGCCCTTGATTTAAAGGGAGATCATTTGACTTCAGAACAGTTTGCTAAGAAGTTTAAGGATTTAAGTGTAGGGGGTAAGAGTGATGTGACCTTTATTATTGGAGGATCTTTAGGTATAGGCAAGGAAGTTTTAAAGAGAGCTGATTATAAGTTATGTTTTTCAAAGATGACTTTTCCTCATCAATTGTTTAGGGTTATGTTACTTGAGCAAGTTTATAGGGCGTATAGAATTAATAACGGTGAACCGTACCATAAATAGGAAAAAATATACTTTGCATCATAACTTTACTATAAGCTATAAAAATAAGGTAAAATTGATTATTGTATAGCAATTTTAAAAAAGTTCCTATACAATTCTTATATAGCGTCGTTTAAATTAAATAAAAAAAGGAAGTGACTATTAATGAAAAGTTGTAGTAAAAAACAATTAGAATTTACAGTATTTATTATTAATAAACTTTCTTATTATCTAAATAAACCAGTATATGAAATTTATGAAATATTAATAGAAACAGATGTATTAGATAGTTATATTATAGAATGCTATGATGTTTTACACACTCTTGGGAATGAGTATCTTATGGAAGATATTACAGAAATATTAAAAGAAAGAGGTGTAAAATTATGATAGTTTATCACGGAAGTACGGAAAAAATAGAAAATCCTAAAGTTGAATTTTCTAAAAAATACTTAGATTTTGGTAGAGGCTTTTATATAACCACGTATAAACAACAAGCAGAGAAATGGGCTAAAAGACGTGGAATGAGAAATAAGTTAAAAGCAGTAGTAAATGTGTATGAGTTCCCAGAAAAATTAAATGAATATAATATTATGAATTTTAAAGCGGATGATGAGCTCTGGCTTAATTTTGTTTGCGATTGTAGAAAAGGTAAAGAGATATATAAACAATATGATGCTGTTATAGGAAGTGTCGCTGATGATGATGTTTTTAAAAGTATAGATATGTATTTTAAGGGTATTTGGGATGAAAAGAGAACTTTAAATGAGATTAGATATTATAAAATGAATAATCAAATATGTTTGATAAGTCAAAAGCTAATTGATAATAAATTAAAGTTTATAAAAAGTTATGAGGTGAAATAAATGAGCATCAATCAAAATGACTTAGAAAAATTTTATATACAATCACTTGATAATGATATTATAAAGTATCTTGCAGAGAAAAAAAAGATAGATATTAGAATGGCTATGGATATCTATTATAAAAGTTTATTATGTAAGCAAGTTCATAATGGTCAAAATGGGATTCAATATTTAGATTATAAATATTTAGTAGAAGATTTAATAGAAAATGAAAAGGAGTTATTCAGACACTAGATATGAGAAGCTATTTTCATAAGTCATTATATAACATTTAGGTTGAAGGAAAAGAATCACCAATATGGATTATACTTTGTGCAGAAAAATCTCAAGAAACTGTTGAATTGCTGGAACTAGATAGAAGTGCAATATATGTAGCTCAGTACATTACAGAATTACCTCCTCAAGATATATTACAAGATAAGTTGCTAAAGACCTACTTCTACAGCAGGTCTTTTTGTATATGCGTTAATATTAGATAATGATTTTAATATGATTCGTTTTTATGATGTTATTTCTGATAAAGAAATTTTGCAGACAGTGTCTGCAAAATTGTCATGGTCTCATTTTGTAAAATTAATTTCTATAGAAGATGATATTAAAAGGGAATTCTATATTACTATGGATATAAATGAAAAATGGAGTGTAAGAACTGGATTATCGATATATTAAGAAACAACATCGAGAAGCAGACGAATTAACAGCAATAGCATTAGAGGATAAAATGGATAAACATAAATAAAACAGCAAAGAGTTTTTGGGTTATAAAATGTACCCTATAGGGTAGACTTTTTTTAAATCGTCTACTCTATAGGGTACATTATAATTTACTATTTTGAGAATGTAGTTTTAATTACCATAATAGTAACAGATATAATAATTTAATAAGGATAAAATAATGTATTTGGTTAATAACGGTGAACCGTATCATAAATAGGAAAAAATATACTTTCTATCACAACTTTACTATAACCTACAAAAATAAGGTGAAATTGATTATTGTATAGCAATTTCTTTAAAAGTGCTATACAATTTTCATATAGATTTGTTTGGGGGAGTTGATTGAAAGTGGAATATAAAAAGGATATAAGTTTTAAAAATGATAATTTATATGATAACATCAAGACTACTTTAAGCAGAGCAAGAGAAAAAGTATCTAAAGCAGTTAATTTTGCAATTGTTGATGCATATTGGAATATCGGAAGAATGATTGTTGAGGAAGAATAAAATGGGGAACAACGAGCTGGTTATGGAGAACATATAATAAAATATTTATCAAAAAAGTTAACAGAAGATTTTGGAAAAGGATTTTCGGCAACTAATTTAAAATATATGCGAAAATTTTATAAATCTTTTCCAATAAGTCAGACACTGTCTGACCAATTGAGTTGGAGTCATTATTTACTTTTATCTAAAATTGATGAAGTAGAAAAGCGAAAATTTTATTTTGAAGAAG